>CAUZRA010000009.1:0-13395 GCA_963582035.1 Vicinamibacteria bacterium
CGTAATTAAGTGCGGATGCTCTGACTCAAGATGCCGCAACTCTCGCATCAATTGGTCAAATTCACCATCCGAGATTTCCGGATCATCGAAGACGTAATAACGCTCTTCGTGATGCCGAATACGATCACGGAGCGATGCAATCTGCTGAGAAGGAATTGTTACCACGTGTCGGTTGAAAGGTCACCGGTCACGAGCGAGCACATAGTCCGGAAGCGCAAGAAGCGCTTCACGCTCCTCTGACGGTGGAAATATTTCCAGATACTGCTTCGCCGTCGTCGCATACTCAACTGCCTTGTCGTAGGCGTAATCGATGGCGTCGTGTTCTCGCAACAGGGTCGACAATTCACGCCACTCGGCTGCGTCAATTATACGATTTTTAACTGTTTCTCTGACAATTCGGTCAGCTCGACTACCCGCCCCACATCGCTCAAGTAGTTTAATCGCAGCAAGGGTGACCTTGCCTTCTCGTAGGTCCCCACCAACGGGTTTCCCGAGCGCTGTCTTATCCGCCGTAAAGTCAAGAAGATCATCAACCAATTGAAACGCTACGCCAAGATTAAAACCATATTCCCGAAGCGCATTCCGCTGGTCTTCGTCTGCTGTACCAAGCATGCTCCCAATCTCTGCAGCTCCTCCAAAGAGATACGCGGTCTTTCGACGAATAATCTCAAGGTGATCCGCCTCGGAGATATCCACATCACCCGTTTTAGTAAGCTGGTACAACTCGCCCTCAATCATCCGTAACGTGACATCACATAGCAACCGGACAATATCGATTGAGTCATACGTCAATGCCATTCCCATCGACTTAATGTAAAGATAATCACCCAGCAAGACGGTAACATCGTTACCCCATCGAGAGTGCACGGCTACACGGCCGCGCCGAACTTCCGCCTCATCGATAATGTCATCGTGGACAAGCGTCGCTGTATGAATAAATTCGATAACCGACGCGTACAGCACTGCCCTGTCACCTTTATAGTCAGTTAGCCGTGATGCCATCAGAAGCACCGCAGGACGAACCCGCTTGCCACCGCTCGTCTGGATGTAGCGGGCTATCTGCGGGATTAACTCCACACGGGACTGGATATGGCTCGCGTAGGCTTCCTCAACAGCATCGAGATCCGTGCGAATAGGCTCGAATATTTGTGTGAGGTCAGCCGGGGCAGAGGATTTAAGTACCGGATTCACGCCTTTTTGATCAGACCACAATTTCGCTGCAAGTGTCAACGGGCCAAGCCTTTAGGCGCATCGCCGCTCAGCTCACAATTTCCAAACAATCGAACAAAAGAATCTTGAGACGCTTCGATTACTTCGCCCGTAGTTTTACCCCGAACCTCGGCTAACACTTCAACAACCCTCGCCACCCACGCCGGTTCATTTCGCTTGCCCCTATATGGCACTGGAGCAAGATAAGGCGCATCTGTTTCGACCAAAAGCCGGTCCGTAGGAACGTATGCCGCCACCGCTCGAATCTCGTCTGCACGCTTAAAAGTAACAATCCCAGAAAATGAAACGTAAAACCCCAAATCGAGCGCCTGCCGCGCAAGCCCCATCCCACCAGTAAAGCAGTGAAACACTCCACTAACCACTCCATGCGCCTCAGCTTGCACCGCATCAACCGTGTCGTTATCCGCCTCACGGGTGTGAATCACAATAGGCGATCCACATTCACGTGCCAGTGAGATCTGCCTGCGAAAAACATCGATTTGGGTACTACGAGGGCAAAAATCGTAATGGTAATCAAGGCCGATCTCTCCAATTGCACAAACTCGGTCATACCGCTCACGAACTCCCGTTACAGCGGCGACAACACTGTCAAGTCGGTCCGCAAAACCGCCAGCTTGATGAGGGTGAACACCAGCGGCAAAACGCAGCGTCTTCCAGAGCGATGCGAGCCGTTCAGCGCGAGCACACTCAATATCATTCGTTGCATCTAATATGCAAAGGGCCTGATCTACCCCGGCAGCTCTCGCACGGTCAACTACTGCGGCAACGTCGTCACTAAACGCGTCATCCGCCAAATGACAATGTGAGTCAATCACTTCACTTCAGAACCTGCCGGAGCTCGTGTCACGTCCTCTGGCTCAATTAACACTGCCTCACCATTAGCGTCCGTCGCCGCCAACACCATTCCATTCGATTCAATTCCCATCAGTTTGGCCGGCTTCAAATTTGCGACATAAACGACGTGGCGTCCGACCAGGGAATCAGGCATATAAGACTTTGCAATGCCAGATACAATTTGCCGAATTCCTGAGCCTGTCTCGACCTCAAGGCGTAAGAGCTTCTTAGATTTTGGCACTGCTTCGGCCATCACTACGCGCCCGACACGCAGTTCCACTTTAAAGAACTCGTCAATGGAAATACGAAGCTCTTCCGCAGCAACCGATTCCTGCGCCTCAGCAACAACCGATATCGGCTCTTTACTTTCAGTAACTCGTGTTTGATTGGTGTCATCGTTCATAGTCAAAGCTCCTTTCTCAAGACGTGGCCATAGCGCTGGTCCTTTGACCAAGCGTCGCTCGGTGCCAGGAAGCGTCGTCCATGCCCCGTCACGGTCAAGATAAAGTTCGGCAGCTGAATCTGTGACGGTAACAGTCCCAACCCTGGCTAACACCTCACGACACGCACTCGGCATAACCGGCGTCAATAATGTCGCCGCAATCCGTACGGATTCAGCCATATCGCAGAGTTGACGGTCTAACTCATCACCGCGACCGGCATCCTTTGCCACAACCCATGGCTCAACAGTCGTGATGTATTCATTCGTGGCATCGATAAGAGAAAATGCCGCCTCGATGCCCTGGTGAAGCGCATAACCATCCATGGCTCGACGATACACACTCACCGCGTCTGTCGCTACTGCGGCCAGCGGCCCTGGTTCACGCGCCGGCACAACAAGACGGCCCTGGCGATACCTATGAGCCATTGAAACAACACGTGATACAAGGTTCCCGAAATTGTTTGCCAAGTCAACGTTGTACCGTTCTTCAAATCGCTCCCACGTAAAATCACCGTCTTGGCCGAAGGCAATCTCTTTCGCCAAGTAAAAGCGAAGCGGGTCGGGTCCGAGACGGTCAGCAGCTTTAAGTGGATCGACAACCGTCCCAAGTGATTTGCTCATCTTCTGACCTTGCCAATGAACCCACCCATGGCCAAACACTTGCCTTGGCAGTTGCAACCCCGCACTCATTAACATCGCTGGCCAAACTACACAGTGAAATCGAGTAATGTCCTTCCCGATTACATGCAGGTCCGCAGGCCACCACTTTGCAAATAGAGATTCATCCTGACCGTAACCGACCGCCGATGCGTAATTAATCAACGCATCAACCCATACATAAACGACACTTTCCGGGTCGGACGGCAAAGGGATACCCCAGGCCTGGCCTGTTCGACTCATCGAGATGTCTTCAAGACCAGCTTCAATCAACCGCAAAATCTCATTACGACGACTCGGAGGTTCTAGGAAATCAGGATGGTCGTTGTAATGCTCACGCAACCGCTGTTGGTAGCGAGACAATCGGAAAAAGTAGTTCTTTTCCTTAATCCAATCCGGTGGTTTTTGGTGTACCGGACAATTACCGTCTATCAGATCTTTTTCTTGCTTAAAGGCCTCACACGATACGCAATACCACCCTTCATAGAAGCCTTCATAAATATCGCCAGCCTCCGCGATGCGAGAAATAAGCGTTGTTACCGCAACCCGATGTCTCGACTCAGTCGTTCGAATGAAATCATCGAACGAAATATCGAGTCGCCCCCACACCTCACGGAAGGCGGACTCCATCTCGTCACAAAACGCTAGCGGGTCTTTATTGAGTTCCCGTGCACGCTGAAAAACATTCTGCGAATGCTCATCGTTCCCCATCATGAAACGGGTATCCACGCCACATAGACGTTTATACCGAGCGATGACATCAGCGGCGATCTTTTCGTATGCCGTCCCAAGATGTGGTCGGCTATTCACGTAATCAATCGCGGTAGTGATATAGAACTTCGACATTGATAAAGAAAACTACGAAGAAGACCCCGAGTCTAGCCATGACTTCATAACCACAGCTTGTATGTCCTTTACAGATCGTCCGTGCTCCTCAGCGACACGAGCACAATCATCAAACTCCGGCGCAACATTCAAGATTTCTCCGTTCCGGCGGGCAACCTTTACCCGAACCGCACCAAAAGGACTATCAATGGAAACAATCTCACGGTCGAGAGTGTCGCGGTCAATTTCTGACACTCGAACTCCAATAGTCGTTGATTCTGTAAATAGTAGCGTCGTCAATAATTCTCGATCCGCTGGTTGTGCAATGATCGTAATCAATGTCGCTGGTCTATTTTTTTTCATTTGTATCGGCGTATAAAAAACGTCCAGCGCGCCGGCTTCGACCAGATGCTCCATCAACAGCCCATAGATCTCGGGGTTCATGTCGTCTATCTGACACTCGAGTACGACCACGCGCTCAATTTTAGATTTACCGGTCGTCTCTCCAACGAAGGTCCGGACCACATTCGGTCGTCCTTTGAAATCTCTGTCTCCAGCACCGTACCCAATTCCACTAATGCGCATCGGGGGCAGGGTGCCGTAGTCATCCGCATATTCCGTAACAAGCAGCGCTCCCGTGGGAGTCACAAGTTCAACCGCCGGCCCAGCTGAATAAATTGGTACGCTGACTAATAGCTTCGCCGTTGCCGGCGCTGGCACTGGGAGCTCCCCATGAGCACAGACGACGGTTCCTGATCCAACATTCAACGGCGACGAGATCACCTGGTCAACACCGAGCAATTCAAATGCGCAGACAGCCCCGACGATATCGACAATCGAATCAACGGCACCGACTTCATGCAAATGAACTTCTTCGACCGGCATCTGGTGTATCTCAGCCTCAACTTCAGCAAGTCGACGAAAGAGTGATACCGCTTTCAACTGACCAGCAGAAGACAAATCAGACCGTTTGACAATTTCTGTAATGTCGGACAATCCACGGTGCTCATGATACCTGTGGTCATGGCTGTGGTCATGGCTATGGTCATGGCTATGGTCAGCATGAGAACTTCCTATTTTGGCTGAGTCGATGACCCGGAATTTCGCAGCACCGATTCCACTCCGATCGACACGGTCATAGGACACACGCACACCATCAAGACCGAGCGAATTGACGACCGCTTCAACTTGAGCGAATGAAACGCCTGCGTCAATCAGCCCCCCCACAATCATGTCGCCAGAAGCCCCTGAAAAGCAGTCGAGGTACAGAATGCGAGACATGATTATTCCTTCGCTACTCCCACCGCGGTTGGGATGGCGAACACTACTGATTCTCCTTAGACAGCCACCACTGGCCGTGAGCCAGAAGTTCTGCCCATCCGGTCAATGTAATCGTATTGTTGGTATCCCACTCAACTCGCTGCGCTCCCCCTTGTGACACCACATCAACAACACGATTAGCACCACCAAACCCAGCTGCAGCTACCGCCGAGGCACACGCCCCCGTGCCTGATGACGAGGTCGGCCCAACTCCTCGTTCCCATATCAGAACTCTGATACGGTCAGGTCGCTCAACTACGACAAGCTCAACATTCGTTCCGTCTGGAAAGTAATCGTGCGCCGTCAACGTCGACCCAAGTTCCTGAAAACGGCGTTCAGCTTCTTCGTATGAAGGCATTAACACGACACACTGTGGATTCCCAACCGATAAGCTAACGATGCGAACAGGATGCCCGGCAACATTCAGTTCTTCCTGCTTTAAAGACATCGGCTGCCCCATATCGGCTTGAAATAAATAACGCTGGCCATTCTGTTCGAGCAACGCAAGAGATTTCCGACCACCATCGGTATCGATAACGATGTCTGACATGTCATCAACTGTCTCGCTTCGTTGCTTCGCTATCCATGCCGCCAAACACCGCACGCCGTTACCAGACACTTCCGCGACTCCACCGTCAGCGTTATAGAGCGTCATCGTCGCCCCATCTTTCGTCGAGGCATACAAAATTAACCCGTCGGCACCAACGCCAACGTGACGGTCACAGATACGACGGGCTAATTGTTGACACTCGACATTCGTCGTCTGGTCAACCGGTGCGCACAGAAAATCATTTCCATAGGCATGGGCTTTAAAAAAAGCTAACATCATGACTATGGATTGACCGGACTTGCAAAGACCCAGGTGAGTCCACCTGTCACTCCAATACTCGCATCTTCGGGCGTCAACCCGGTCAGAAATCCCGCATCTAGACGAATAGACCCACGCGTATAACGGGTTCCGAATACGATCCCACTACGGGATTCCGTTCCTGGTGGAGGTGTACCGCGTCGAGTATTAACGCGTCCATTAATCTCGCCTACCACCTCAACAGACTGCGTAAGTGCACGGGCGACCGAGACTCCATACGTCAACAGATCATTTTGCCGGTCACCACGTGTCGGATCCGAGAGGATCGCCAGCCCAATATTTCCAACGACACGAACGGACTGCATCGTCTTTCCGACAAGCAAGGACTGAAAGAAATCCATCGTATCCAGACCCAAACCAGTTTCATTGCTCGCATTTGGCAAGCGCGTCGCAAAACGGAGCGCCAGCGCTGGTCTCCTTTCGCCCTCGGCCACAAAACGCACTTTCGCACCGACGACGACATCATCGAAACCAGACGTCACTTCCCCGGGCACATTGACCAAATTTGAAAGCGGAGCCTCAAACCTATCTGTAATACTGAGACGGTCGTACGAAATTCGATCAATCTGGATCTCCGCATTCCTGCCCATCCCGAAACTGAGTCCTAGCAATGGAGCACTTGTGCGGTTCCCTTCCAACCCAGACACCGAATATGGCTGGTCCCAGACATGACTCATACCTATCTCAAGCAAAGTACGAGCTTCACCAATAGTCTCAGGATCCTCTGTCAATAACGGTCGCTGCTGAGCAACCAATGAAGTCGAGAGACTTCCCCACAGAATCACCAGAACTACAAATGTCACAAATTGTCGCATCATAAGATTGTACTGCTGCTACGAAGAACCCCACCGAAGATAGCCGATGGCTGCGGCATCATATGCGGAATGAGCGACAATCGGGGCCACTAAACCTTCCGAAATATTGGCAAGCATCCCAAGCGCTAATCCCATCACAGCAACCCAGCACCCGAACGCGAACGTACCTCGACCACCCATATGCAACAGCCCAAACACAATACTTGCCGGCACAAGTCCAATCTCAGGCTGCAACGCGCCGCGAAAAAATAACTCCTCCCCAACACCCGCGGCAATACTAATTACGACAACATCGCTCAGGCGAACATCAGCAAATAACGGTCGTAGTGTCGTCCGGTATAACGTTCGGATAAGACGTAGCGGCAGCACATCAGGGCCACACCGCAATAAAACGTAATTTATGACCATGAATCCGACGGCTACAGCCAAGCCTATGGCTATATCTTCCTGCCAACCGACCACTATTGGCCAGGATGATGGACCTCGGTAGACCCACCAACAAACCGCGATCACGACGAGAAGTGATTCCCCGCCAATAGCCAGAATGGTTAACTCTCGACCGCGCATACACTCATTGGGTTAAAACATTTTTGAGCTATCAAGTAACACCGTAACTGGACCATCGTTGATTGAATCAACTTGCATCATTGTTCGAAACTCCCCAGTTTCGACGTGAAGCCCCTCTCGGCGCAGCCGAGCAACAACCGCGTCATACCATTGACGAGCAGTCTCAGGATCAGACGCATTCACATAGGAGGGCCGTCGGCCCCGTCGGCAATCTCCAAAGAGCGTAAATTGGGACACGACGAGCACGCTGCCACTCAAATCATTTACGGACAGATCCATCGTGCCATCGCCATCAGCAAAGAGTCGAAGATGGAGTATTTTGTCGACAATGTAACCAACATCCGCATCGGTATCGCCGCGTCCGACCCCGACGTATACAAGGAGCCCGCGCTCAATCGAACCAACTGTACGCCCATCAACGGTAACCGAAGCAGAACAAACCCGATGGACAACTGCCCGCATCAGAACACAGCGCCGAGAGCCACCGGAATTTCTGACCGAAGCTCGGCGAGCGGATTCAAACGAGTATCGAGTAAATGACGGGGCGCCACATTGCTGAGGGCTTTTAGCATGGACTGCTTGACACCGGGATGTTCGCACTCCAGTTCAAGTAACCACCGTTTAATCCGCTGGCGCTTCAGGCTCAGATCACCACAAACCGGACAGCAACAACCGATCACTTCAAGTTGACGTTCTCGGGTATAAGCACGGGCTTCGTCTTCAGATACGTATACAAGTGGACGAATCACCACATGCCGCCGGTCATCGGAGAGCAGCCGTGCCGGCATCGCCTTTAATGACCCGGTAAAAAACAAATTCAGTAAGAGCGTCTCAACAAAGTCATCAGCATGATGTCCAAGTGCAATCTTTGTCGCTCCGATATCTGAGGCAATTCGATACAGCACTCCTCGCCGCAACCGCGCACACAGCGAACAGGGTGTTGCATCCGCGTCAAGGACGTCATCCATGATCTCGCCGATTTCTGTATGCTCGATTCGATACTCCCAGTCGCGCTCTTTACATGTACGCGCGATCACGTCGTGCTTATAATCCGAGTACCCCGAGTCGACATTCACTGCGATAAGCGAAAACCTGATCGGTGCGCGCCGTCTCAACACATCTAGTATCTCCATAAGCGCCCAGCTATCTTTACCGCCGGATAGGCCGATCATTATGCGGTCACCGTCCTCAATCAGGTTGAAGGCTTTGATCGCGCGTTTGGTTTTTCGTGCCAACTTGGCTTCGAGATTACTGCGATACCCCATTAGCGTGTCATTTCTAGTAACGTACGAACTCTACACAAGAAGTAAGCGGGCTAACGCCCGCTCCCACGTCATTGCAGCCACTTGCTGAACCGCAGCGGCACCAAAAGATTCTGCAAGCACTGCATCCTCCGAAATACGTGCCAATGCCACGGCCAGAGCACTTGCAGTCGGTTCAACAACTAGTCCATTCGTTTCGTTATGCACTAATTCTGTCGGACCTCCACTATCAACGCATGTAATCACTGCTTTTCCAGACGCAAAGGCCTCTACTGTAACAAGGCCGTAGTCCTCTTCTCTCGCCGGGAAACAAACAGCACGACATCGCGCCAAATGATCTAGCAATTCTGCTTCGCTGACCTGGCCGGTGAACGTCACGCGGGCTTCTAATCCGTATTCCTTAGCCAATTCAACTAATGAATCTCGAGATTCACCATCACCAACGACGACACAGCGAACCATCTGCGCAGCTGGTTGACGCAAGGCATCAAGTACTAAGTGAACGCGTTTGAGCGGGGTCAACCGTGATGCCACTAAAATGTAATCTCCGTATCGGTCACACCGATAGGAACGAGGTGGCGGTGGCGGATGTAACACTTCTGCTGACAGACGTCCCCACTGGGCCAACCGTGATTGAATCGTATGGGACTGCGCATACAACCGAGTGACGCAATCGTCTAGAAAGTAATGGTCTGCCGCATGTATCAGTGCGCGCCGTGCACGTTCTTTCGTTCTCGCTCTCCAGGATAACGACTGCGCAAAACGAGGCCATTGGTCGTAATACTCACGCATTCGATGATTGAGCCAGCACACATGCTGCTGGTGCCGAACAGCGTAGCTTGGATAGCGAAGGCTGATAACCTGATCGACGGCACTGCCATCATGAGCCTGACCTAAATCCATCAGCCACGTCGAAAGATACGCAGCTCCCTGTCGCCCGAATCGATTTTGTGGTGTCAGAATGACTGACGCCTCATGCCCAAACTCTTCAAGAGCCGTCACGAGTGCGCGCGCAATTACAAGATGCCCACCGGCAGCAAATAGTGGATGAGAGGTAACAACAGCGATACGGGACACAGCAGGAAAGGATACTCTCACCACTGGGTTGAACGACAGAATTTGCCTACCAGACCATCGCTACCACCCGTGTAGTGTTTGCCCACCGTCGTCCCCCAAAGTCGAAGTGATATTTACCGAGACACCGAGATACCGGGGGTCTGTTGAATCTGGATACAGCAATCGAGGAACAAAACCATCCTTCGCTTCGAGAGATAATAAATAAGACCATCCCCGCCGCGAATACACACCTTCAGGAACAAGCGTTAACTGCGTTTTCACACCGGCTTCAAGTTCGGCCGCGTGTGTCCGTCCACCCATACTCGCCCACACGGTATTGGGAACCGGCGATTCTAGTGTTAACGTGAAATCTAAAATCGGTGGCCCACTGCGAACAACAATTTCCGTGCGCTGCCCTGCATTCACCCAAATGCCAGGCGGCTCAGGCGTGTGCCCATTACGGTCCAAAAAATATAACAAAACCGGCGGGTCACCGAATGGAAGTCTCGCGCGAGGTGGCCGCGTAAGATTTGCGGGCAAATCATTGACCATCGTCAACTCGACGGGCAAAGCACGCAACATCCCCCGTTCAACAGCTAAAAATGGTTGGTCTGCCGAAATGAATGGGTTCATTAGGATATGTGCGGTAAATAACGCTCCGCCCAACCACGCTACCGCTGCCGCTACGCCTCCAACCAACGTTGGCGTAAGAAAAAAGAACACCGGGTAATAACCAAGGTAATAGCGGTTCCCGGCAGGGCCGCCTCCTCCTGACCATGTGTAGGGCATGTAAATGGTGAGAAATAGTGCTCCGGCTATCGCGGTTCCAACAATCGCCCACCGCCACACGGTCCATTCCGTATTCCTCCGAAGAAACAGAGCAAGAGCCACAAGCCCGGGGAAAAAATAGGGGAGAAACCCAAAATGCCTACCGAATACGAAATAGACCAGGTTCTGGCCAAGTAGTTTCAGAAATCCAACCAAGCCAAGTGATTCTTCAACAACAAACTCATTCGTAGTCATGCCAATGCCAAGTGCATCAAACGTCGCCGTCGGCTGTTCAAATGGAAACGTCCCAAAGAAAATCTTTCGGTCCCCGCCTTGAAAGACAAACAACAACTCCATCAGACGGAGGTCACTGTCCAGTTCTCCCATTGCAAACGCAGTCATGAGTAAACCGGCAAGACCGACAGATCCACACACAACACCCATTTCAAGACCAGCGCGGACCCGTCCACGGGACCACGCAAGAATCACCGGAGGCGCAAGCAGTAACACATTTGTCGGTTTCGAAAAGATCGCTACCCCTAGCAACACAGCGGCCGCAATGTCAGTCCACCGACCGTGCAAACGCCCACCCAAAAAGCCGTCATCCCGCGGTGCGACCTCTTTGTAAAACCAGAGGAAATAGGCATAAAACACAAGCGCTGTATGAAAAAGATCTGACGTCATGTACACGGCATACAACGGAACGATGGTCGCCCCAAAAAACCCCAGCGTGTACGTAAGCGCAAGCCACTCTGACGACCTAACCAGAAGAAATCGATAGCCGAGAAACAACATGCCGGCAAACAGCGTGAGGTGAAAGACCCACATGCCGTTAAGGCCTAGAAGCCATACATACGGAGCTGCTGCAACGGAATATGCGAATGCTTTCCCGAAATAAAGCCGGTCGCCTCGTCCATCCCCACCACGCTTGAGATGAATTCCTTCTGGCCCTCGATGATACACATGGTAAAAACGTTCAATGTCACGAGGCTCATAGACAAGATCACGGTCGTGCGCCATGCTCAACGCCATGGCAACATAGGTCGCTTCATCCCCTTTCAGACCGTACGCGGTACGACCCACATCAACCGATAATGCAGCGTAGCTGCCAATGGCAAACACCACCAGCGTCGCCGCCAGGCCAGTATCAACACGCCGTAACAACCGAGCTATCCCAGTTTGTTCCGTTCCCACTATCGGCACTCTGTGATTATGAAGGATGCGCGGTCCCAGACAAGAAACTGAGATCAGACGCCGCCACTCCGTTTCGACCACTCGCGCGCGGGCCGCTGCACATCAACTCGTACAACTGTTCCATCTTACGGACAAAAGTATCGATGTCATATCCCGCCCCGGTCTCACGGGCGCCAGCCGACAACTCGAGCCGTGCCTCTGAGCTTCGTAAAAGCCTCACGACCGCTTCCGCGATCGCATTGCTGTCACGCTTCGGAACGACGATGGCATCACGACCGTCATGGAGTATGTCAACAAGGCCATCAGCATCCGTTGCAACGATCGGTCGACCAGCAGCAAGTGCCTCGAACGCAGTGAGTGGCGTTCCTTCCCACAGAGAGGGAAACACCACCACGTCGAATGCATCAAAGGCACCTGCAACATCACGGGTAAATCCTGAAAAGATGACGCGTTCCCCCAGGCCGAGTTCAACTGTTTGTGATTTAAGATCTGCGTGCAGTTCTCCTTCACCGACGACACAAAAGTACGTATTTGGTTCCTTTTCTAAAATCGCACGAGCCGCAGCGACGAAGTACTGGTTGCCTTTCGATGGCATCAATCTCGTTACAGTTCCGACAACCGGTTGATCAACCGGAAGCCCTAACTGCTCTCGCGTGCGGCACCGCTGCTCCGAGGTGCGTGCCTGCGAAAATTCCTCTACAGGCGCTCCGAGATAGACGACCCGCGTGCGATGCTCTGGAATTAAACGTGCATTCACGACAAAATCGGCTGTAGATCGTGAAACAGCAATCGCAAGATCAGTGTACGGCTCAAGAAGACGATCCGCGACTTTCTGAAACCACGGCGTGTCCGTCAGGTTAGCGTGCTCATGGAGAACTGTCGGAATACCTCGACGGGCTGCAGCCAATCGGCCAAATGTGGTGGCGCCGTAACCGTGCATGTGCAGCACATCCGCACGCCGCCGATCCAGCTCCGTCAACAATGCGGGTAACGTCCTCGGGTCGAATTTCGACCGAGACATATAGGTCACATCAATTCCCATGTCTTCCAGGCGATCCTCCGATGTGTCTGGTTCACGCAAACTAATCAGGGAGACCCGGTAGCGATCCGATCGAAACCGCGGCAACATCCATGAAAATAATCTCTTTACACCGTGCATGCGAGAACCCGGCCACCCGAGATGATCGCAAATCTGCACGATATTCAGTCGCTCACCCGTGGAAACTCCATTTGAATGGGTCATAACAGTCCCTGTTCAGAATACCAGTCTGCAGTTTTCCGAATACCATCCCGCAACGTCGTCCCAGGCGAGAAAAGCAGTTCTCTCCGAGCCCGAGTCGTATCAAACGCACGACTCTTAATAAAAAAATCCACACGCCGACGGTATAACGGCGGTTCGATCTTGAACGGAACACACACAAACTCACACAACGCCCCGAGGACCCAGACCGGCCATACTGGGAAGTGCCACCGTGGCGGCGATGCGCCAAGTTCTGTCGCAATCAAACTCATCAACTCTTTCAGCGTCGTATATTCGCTACCAGCAAGTAAGTAAGT
>CAUZRA010000010.1:0-13174 GCA_963582035.1 Vicinamibacteria bacterium
GCCTGCGGTGCGATTTCTGGATTTCACGGTCTGGTCAGTTCTGGAACAACCTCGAAACAACTCGACAAGGAAACTGATGCCCGTCAGGTGGGGTACCTTGGTTCCGTCGGCGAAGGCGCGCTCGCACTAATCGCCATTATTGCTACAACGGCAGGGTTCGCATCTTTTGGGGAATGGGAAGCGATGTATTCCGACTATGGCAGCTTTAATGCCATATCCACCTTCGTTCAGGGTGGCGCCACGATCGCGTCCAACGGCCTTGGACTGTCTTTTACGTTTGCGGAAACGCTACTGACAGTCATGGCAATTCTCTTCGCCGGTACCACCATGGATGCAGGGGTTCGATTGCAGCGTTACATCATCCAAGAATGGGGCACGATTTACGACATTCCCATACTCAATAACAGTTATGTTGCCACTGGGGTGGCCGTTTCCGCTTGCCTTCTTCTGGCGTTTGGTGCGACACCGTCTGGAGCACCACTAGGCACAGGGGGAATGGCCATCTGGCCACTCTTTGGAACAACGAACCAACTCTTAGCCGGCCTGACGCTGCTGGTGATTAGCACGATCCTCGTCAAACTGGGTCGTCCTTCTCGCTACACACTGACCCCCATGATCTTCGTCACAACAATGGCACTTGCCAGTGCCTTAATCGGACTACAGGACTACTTCAATAATGGACAGTTCGTCCTCTTGGCCATTGACATCGCCATCATCATCTGTGCAATTTTCGTCATGCTCGAAGCGTCCTCTGCCCTAATGCGCGAGCGGCGTGCTGCCCAAACTGCAGCAATCGGCAAATAGGACGAGCGAATCATTTCGGGACAACGATGAGCGCGACTCGCCTGGATACGTTTCGTGTGTTGCTTAAGGAATTCTACGAAGCCCCGTATCGGGGTGCAATAGCCCGAGCGAAGCGCGACGAAGACGACCTATTTATGTTGTTTGTGTACGCAGAACTCTTGGGAATACCAAATCCCGCAACTTACTACACGCTTGAACTACAACCAATCTTGCTCGAACGATTCCATGAGTGGCACACTCGCATGGGACTGGAGCACTCACCCCTTGATCACTTCCGGTGTTGTTAACAGCCTAATCGACCGCCGCATACTTTTTGTCGGCGGAAAAGGTGGAGTCGGGAAGACAACAACTGCCGCCGCACTCGCAACCATGGCTGCCGAGCGCGGTCGATCGTGTCTTCTCGTGTCCACCGACCCTGCTCATTCGCTCGGAGATATCTTCGGACAGAATATTGGCGATCAAGAGACACTACTTGCGCCCGACCTGACGGCGCTTGAAATCGATCCAGACTACGAAGCCAAAACACATATCGCTACCGTTAAAGAACAGATGAAAAGTTTCGTTCACCCGAGGTTGTATTCCGAGATCGACCGTCAACTCAATCTTGCCACTCATACACCTGGCGCCACCGAGGCGGCACTATTGGAACGAGTCGCAGAATTAATGGCAACCGCTGGCGTTCGATATGACTTGGTCATATTTGACACGGCACCGAGTGGACATACCGTGCGACTACTCTCCCTTCCTGAGGTCATGAGCGCATGGACCGACGGACTACTAAAGCGCCGCCGGCAATCGGCTCGTTTCTCAACCCTGCTGGGAAATCTTACCGGCGGACGACAAAAAGGCGACGACCTATCCCTCCTCGACACCCCTACAGACTACGAGTCCGGCAGCGTCGAGGAGCGCGTCAACAACCTACTGACCGCAAGGCGACGAAAGTTCACTACGGCACGAGAATACTTACTGGATAACACGATAAGCGCCTTCTTGTTGGTATTAAACGCGGACCGGTTATCAATATTAGAGAGCCAAAAAGTAGTAGAGACTCTAGCGGGATTCGATGTGTCAGTCTCCGCACTTATTGTTAATCGATTTCTAACGGACACGATCCCTGCGTCCGGTGAATTTATTGACGCTCGACGAGCGCAGCAAAATAAATACCTGAAACAAATCGACGATGTCTTTCGTGGCCTGCCTCGCACTATCGTCCCGTTGCAATCTCACGATGTTCATGGCCTCGAAGCACTGCGCGGCATCGGTTCTGAATTATTGAAACCATGACGGTCAGTCCACTAATCGCGGCCAGCGGCTGCCTGATCGTCTACTTCGTGGCCTACCGCTATTACAGTCAGTTTTTAGCCACACACCTTTTCGCAATCGACCCATCTCGCCCAACCCCGGCAGTTACACTGCGAGACAACGTCGACTATCTCCCAACCAACCGTTACGTCTTGTTCGGACATCAATACGCCTCAATCACCGGATTATCACCGATGCTCGGACCGGCGATCGCGGTTATTTGGGGTTGGGTGCCAGCAATGGCCTGGGTTGTCATCGGGGCTGTCTTCGTAGGGGCCGTCCATGATTTCGGGTCACTAGTCGTGTCGATTAGAGGACGTGGAATGTCGCTCGGAAAGATCACCGAAAGCCTGATTGGCTCACGGGCAAAGACATTGTTTCATCTCGTGATCTTTTTTTTAATTGCGCTCGCGATGGGTGTATTCGTTCACATCATTGCGGTACTGCTTACCACCGACTTCTATCCGGAAGCAGCCATCCCGAGTGGTGGATTGATTCTCATTGCCGGAGTGATGGGAACTGCCATACACCGCCGCGGCCACGGGCTCAAACAACTGACTGCTGTCGGGTTCCTCTTCGGCCTGATACTACTCGCCGTAGGTATCCAATATCCCGTTCTTGGCCCGAGTCTTTCGCAGTGGAAATGGCTTCTACTCGGCTACGCCTCCGCTGCTAGTATCCTTCCTGTCTGGCTTCTACTTCAACCGAGAGATTATCTCAATAGTCTCCTGCTCTATCTTGGTGTCGCGGCAATGTATATCGGTTTTATTGCAACAAATCCGTCCTTCGCCGCCCCGGCGTTTGATCTGAACCCTGATGGGGCGCCTCCTATCTTCCCGTTTGGTTTTGTCGTAATTGCCTGTGGGGCGGCCAGCGGTTTTCACGCATTAGTCTCCTCAGGAACCTCTGCAAAACAACTCGCTAATGAAAACGATGCACGCTTTGTCGGCTACGGTGCCATGTTGGGCGAATCTGTCCTAGGGCTAATGGCGGTTCTTGCCTGCACTGCCGGATTTATCTCACGTGAAGCATGGCTTGAACGTTATGTCAGCTGGCAAGTCGCTGATGGACTCGGAAACAATATCGCTGCCTTTGTCCGAGGAGCTGCCTATTTCCTTGAAGCACTTGGACTGCCTGAAACAGTTGGCACTACATTTATTGCGGTAATTGTCGTGTCATTCGCGCTAACGTCACTCGACTCCGCAACTCGACTTCTCCGCTACAACGTCGCTGAAATGGGCGAGACTTTTAGACTGCCAGTACTTCAACACCGTATTGCTGCGACTGGCGTTGCGGTCTCAGCAATCTGGTTCTTTGCCTTCGCGCAGATTGATGGGGATTTTGCAGGCCTCATCCTATGGCAACTATTCGGCACCACGAATCAACTCCTTGCAGGACTTGCATTGCTTGCCATCACCTTGTACCTCTTCCGTCGAGGAAAGCCGATCGTATACACGGCGATTCCAATGGTGTTTATGTTCGTTTCAACCCTGAGTGCCATGACTAGTAATCTGCTCGATTTTCTGCGCAATGGACAATGGACCTTACTGACAACCGGACTCGTAATATTTGGGTTGGCTCTCTGGCTTTTGATCGAGGCAACGATCGCCGTTGCGCGATTCCGGCACAACCCTATCTATGAAGACCTCGAAGTTCCGCTTAGCAGCCCATAACCGGTCAAATAATCCGAACGCGGAGAGTAAGCTCAGTAATCGACGTCTAGGCATCGATGGTGGTCCCGCCGCCGCGACAGATGGTCACCGAACACCAAGTCGGTAATTCAGTACAATCGAAACATCTTGCCGACATATCAACGTGCAGCACTATTCTGCGCTGGCCTGTTTCTCCCACTCGCAGTCACGCTCGCAGGCCAACCCCCTACATCTGTATGGGATGCGATCTACACGACGAGTCAAGCCTCTACCGGTGCCGGCCTGTATGAGACAGGCTGCGCTGACTGCCACGGGCCCGAACTTGAAGGAGGAGAAACCGCACCGGCCTTAGCTGGTCCTGATTTCCGCTGGGCTTGGAATGGCCTCTCTGTCGGAGACCTGTTCGAACGCATACGCATTTCGATGCCAGAGGGACGCCCACGAAGCATGACGCGAATCGAAAAGGCCGCAGTTCTTGCGTTCATGTTGTCTGAAAATGGATTTCCATCAGGAAACGCGTTACTTACAGATAAAACGGACGTCTTACAGGCTGTCCGAATCGATGCACTACAACCCTAATCACATGGCATCTCATCAGTGGAATGCCAACGGACTTCTTTTCGAAAACTGTAGTTGCCAACTGCTTTGTCCTGCCCACGTCTCTTTCAAGCACACCTGCGACGGCGACCGATGCCACGGTCATTGGTGTTTCCATATTGACTCCGGTCAGTTTAATGACGTCTTGCTGAACAACACCAATATTGCGGTGGTCTTTGATGCACCAGCAACGATGTATGAAGGTGACTGGACCCAGGTGTTTTACATAGACGAAGCCACATCGCCAGCACAACGTCATGCGCTTGAGTCAATTTTTTCTGGGCACGCTGGTGGTCCATGGTCAGTGTTGAGCCGTTTTGTGTCCGAACAACTCGAAACCCGCGTCGTACCGATGACTTTCGAAGACAATGGCCGTCAAAAGACGCTCGTAATTCCTGGCATCTTTGAGACGGCAATAAGTGCAGTTCCCGGAGCCGACGGTGATGGAGATGCGATCATTTCAAATCTCCACAATGTTATTCATGGCCCTGTCCATACGATGGCTCGCGGGAAATCTCGGCACACCGACTCAACTCTTGGTTTCTCCGTCGAAAAGACACATGCCCTCTATTCCTACTTTTCCTGGAATGTCACTCAATAAGCTTCATATTCGGCATCCAAATGTTTATCAGGAATACATTGATGTGGACTGCCATGATGGCGGTGATGATGTTGCCGGTCGTCGGCCCGTGGGTCCTAGTTATGCGTCGCACAGCGACTGGCTCACAAACATTACTACCGGGACTCTTCTTTTCCGGCTATCTCCTTGTGTGGACCATATTCAGCCTATTCGCCGCAACAGTTCAGACTATTTTGTTCTCTACCGGACTGGCATCCCCAATGGGCGTTCCGACCAATCCATTGGTGCCAGGCGTAATTCTCGTCATTGCCGGTATTTTTCAGATAGCACCTCTGAAAAACCGATGTCTGATTCATTGCCAATCGCCAATCGGTTTTTTTCTCACGTCTTGGCGAGACGGTCGTGCTGGCGCCGTCCAAATGGGTATCCGACATGGCTTCCATTGCGTCGGTTGCTGTTGGGCACTGATGGCGCTTGCTTTTGTCGCGGGTGTAATGAATTTAACCTGGATGATCGGCGTGACTCTCTTTATCGTATTTGACCACGCCATACTCAGAACTCCGGTACTTAGCCGCGTATCCGGGGCTTTCTTCCTGATCGCCGGGATGTGGTTCCTTATCTAAAAGACCGACGCTTCTGGCTCACTGCTGCTGCAAAATCAGGATGTGCCGGTCGTCACCTTCGCGCTCACTATCACCAACCACAACTAATACCAACGCGCCATCCGCCGACACGTCCCGGGCCGGACGAGGAGTCGCAAACATTCCAACTGACTCTGGTGTCGATGGGTTCGTCAGGCCAATAATTCGAACGCCAGACGCACTGTCAGCCACATAGGCACGATGGTCATGCACCGACACCCGGGTCGCTCGACCCGGTGTCTCAAATGTCGCAATCTTCATTGGAGATTCCGGATTCGACACATCGTAGATCTGCACGTTACCCCCACCTGCGCCAACAATTAAAGTCGGATGGCTAGCATCACCGGGTATCACTTCAATGTCTCGAGGTGCGGCTGGAGCATGGACTACACCAACCGGGTCCGGTTCGCCCGTTCGCGAAAGGTCAAACACGTAAAGGCCAGACGGTGAATCAGTCGCATACGCAAAGGAACCTGCGGTCACAACGTCTCGTGCATATCCATCAAGAAAGAACGACCCAACACCTTGCGGTGTGGCCTCATCAGTCACATCAACAAGGACAAAGCCTTCCATATGGTCAATAATTCCTACCTTGCCATGCGCAACATCCCCAATCTTCGTCTGGCCAAGTGTCTTGTGTTGCCCGATCAATGTCAGTGCATCTGGATTTGAAATATCGAGAATCCCTAGGCCAAAAAAGTTTGCACCGACATAAGCACGATCATCTGTCAACCGAAAGCCCCAAATCTCCTCGGGAAACATCAAAGAACTTCGGGCAATCGGCATCGATGGATCGGAAACGTCATAGACGGTAAATGTATGACCGCCTGACACATAGGCAAACTGTCCACGTATACGAACAAGTTCAACTGGACCAGGAATCTGCCCGACCTCATGCAATTCAATCGCTTGGGTGTGCACGCGCTCACTCGACCAGACAACAAGCACCAACAGAAGTGCGCCGATAGTCGACGCTCCGGTAAAACCGTGCCTCATTTCCCGTCTCGACATATCACGAGTCCCCTTTTGCAATACGGTACAGTTTGGATTGCGTGCGCACAAACAAGCTTCCTCGTGCGATCGCTGGCGTCGCGAGAGTCATTTCATTCAATGGATTCTTATGCGAAATGTTGAACTCCGAGCCTGCCTCGACAACGTAAGTTTCCCCATCCTCACTCAACAGAAACAACTTGCCGTTGTACGCCCACGGTGATGCCGTGAAACCATTACCAATTTCCAAACGCTTGCGGCTATAAACCTCCTCACCAGTCCGCGCGTCATGCGCAACAAGGAATCCGCGGTCCAGCAAGGTGTAATACGTGTCACCGTAGACAATTGCAGTCGTGTTGTAAGTGCCAAGGAGTGGGTATGACCACGCAATGTTTTCAGACGACGTTAGGGTTCCAGGAAATCCCGAGGTGATACCACTGCGCATAGCCTCTTCCGGAAACAATGAAATATCCCCGGCGGCGCCAGGCCGAACCGCATACACCGGCCGCAAACCTCCGCCGGGGTACCCGGAACTGATGTACACCAGACCATGACTAGCGAATGGTGTTGGGATGGTCAGGCCTGACATACCATGAATCTCCCACAGCAACTGCCCCTCAAGATCATACGACCGGACTCCTTGCGTTCCAGCTGTTACTAATTCGGTGCGTAACTCGTTTTCCCAGACAAAAGGCGTAGACCAATTCTGCCCGCGCTCATCACGGTCCACACGCCAGAGCTCATCACCGTTATCCTTGTCATACGCCGCAACAAAAGAACGTGTCGTATTGTCATTAACGATATAGACGCGATCACCATGCAAGATCGGCGAGGCTGCTGTTCCCATCTCGAGTGTCGTGTTGTAGACGTCAATCTCCTGTGTCCAGACGGTCTCTCCACTCAAATTAAACGCGCCCAACAATCCGATACTTCCGAAGTACACATAGACACGCCGACCATCGGTGACCGGCGTCTCGGAGGCAAAACTATTCTTTAGATGCCGTTTCATCGGAGGAGGTGCACTATGTAGTTCTCGTTGCCACCGGATCTGGCCGGTTTGAAAACTAAGGTCATACAGCATCCACCGGTGCTCATTGTTTGATCCTTCAGAACCATTCTCCATACCCGGGTCATAGAGGCCCTTAATCGGGTCCGGCTCGTCTCCAGCGCTAATGGCTGAAGTCACGAATACATGGTCCCCAGTAATAACCGGCGAACTCCAAGAAAGACCAGGAATATCTGTGGCCCAGACAACATTTTCTGTGTCACTCCATGTCTCAGGAAGATTCGGGTCATCAGGAACCACACCAGCCGCCAGACCCCGGAACTGGGGCCAAGCCTCCTGCCCGGTAACAATGCCACCGCCGGCTATCACCACCATACAGAGCACTAGAAGCACAGACCGCTGTAGTGTCATCAGACGTCTCCTTACGTGTCTACTGTACGGGTCTAACTCTGGCTGTCAAGGACTGCCGGATACAGGCATAATACAGAGGTTAATTTTTATGAATTAGAGGGTGACTGATGGACCGTCTGTCCTTTGAACTGACCGTATATGCGCTGGCTGCTGGTCTGTGTGTTCTCTCACCTGCAACCGCAACCGGCCAACATCAGAAAGCCGTGCCCGAGTCGACTACCTGGGAAGTCCCTCGCCTGGCGGACGGCCGACCCGATTTACAAGGCGTCTGGGATTTTCGTAGCCTGACGCCGCTCGAACGCCCGAGACATCTCGGCGACCAAGATGTCTTCACGGAAGAAGAAGCCGCTGAATTCTCGGAAGAACGCCTTGCAACTCTGGACAAAGACCAACCCGGACCAGATGGCCGCATTCCGCTTTCAGGCGGATACAACGACTTTTGGTGGGATTACGGCAGACAACTAACAACCGACCGTCGCACCTCTCTTGTTATCGATCCCCCTACAGGCCGCATCCCAGCACGGTCACCGGAAGCACGGGCGCGAACCGAAATACGCCGAACCGAACTTGCACGAGACGCACATGGCCCTGAAGATCGAGGTGCCTTTGAACGTTGCATTCTTGGATTCAACGCGGGACCACCGATGAATCCGAGCGCATACAACAACAACATGCAACTCTTTCAAACGACCGACCATATTGTCATTCTGAACGAGATGGTACACGACGTCCGCGTCATCCCACTTGACGGAACAGACCATCTCCCTTCGCACGTACGGCAATGGCGTGGAGATTCACGGGGTCAATGGAACGGTGATGTACTCGTCGTTGAAACAAACAACTTCACTGCAAAAACCTCGTTTCGTGGATCGAGCGACAACATGCTGTTGGTTGAGCGCTTTTCCCGCGTAGCCGAAGACACGTTGCTCTACGAGTACACGGTCCACGATGCCGATTCTTTTGCCCGGTCATGGACCGTTTCAGTGCCTATGCACAATAACAAACAGCCAATCTTCGAAAACGCCTGCCACGAAGGGAATTACGGCATGACAAATCTACTCGTCAGTGCTCGCGTCAATGACGACGGAACACCACAGACTGATTCTCAGTGAACGAATCATGAGCAGATGGATATTAATATTAGAATTGTCTTCAGCCAGGCATCGTAAGAACGCATCTTCATTTCGATACGTGACCGTAAGGAGCTATTCATGGCAACCACAATCGCCAACCGACTCGCAATAATAATTTCGATATTAGTTTTCATGTTCACCGGTGCCTCCGCAACCGCAATGGCCCAGCTGTCACGCGTCACAGACGGTGCCTGGACCGTCTCACGTACCGCTGATGGACAACCTGACCTACAGGGTATCTGGGGCAACAAAACCCTGACACCCATGGAACGTCGCGATAATGACGCTGGAAAAACCTTTCTGTCCGACGAAGAAATAGCACGCATTAACCAACAACGTATTATCGATGAACAGGCTCGAAACGATGCACCAACGCGGCGTTACCAAGCCGGCGGAAATGTTGGGGGCTACGCCAGTTACTGGCTCGACTCCGGGGACACTGTGCTCTCGACAGGGCAAACCTCATTGATTGTCAAACCGGAATCTGGCCGCGCACCAATAAAACAATGGGCTCTCGAAACCAAGGCGTATAACCTCGCCAATAACGGTGACCATTACCAACATATGAGTGTCTGGGACCGATGCCTTTCGCGCGGCATTCCTGGATCAATGTTACCGGCGGGATACAACAATGCCTACCGGATAGTGCAAACACCAGATTTCGTGGTCATCCAACATGAAATGATCCACGACGTCAGAATCATTCCTCTTTCCGATACCCCCTACATCTCGTCTAACATCCGGCAATGGATGGGCGATGCACGCGCACATTGGGATGGAGACACGCTTGTGGTCGAAACGAAAAACTTTCACAACCGCGGCTGGATCGCTTCAAGTGCAGCGGGTGCCCGTCTCAAGGGTATTCCGACAAGCCCAGAGCTAAACGTCGTCGAACGCTACCAGCGTGTGTCAGAAGACACGATCATGTGGACCGTCAAAATTACCGACCCAAACGTCTACACAGCACCGTGGACCATTTCGATGCCACTCACGGCGGAACCCAATTACGAAATCTACGAGTACGCCTGCCACGAGGGAAATCATGCCGTTCCGAACGCGCTGAGCGGACAACGAGTCATAGACGCACGGAATCACTCGGCCCAATAAGAAATCTCTTAATCAAATGTTGCCGACTGAGCAACTTCGCTACGCTTAGTAAAGCGGTAAAGCTTTGATTGCGTCCGAATGAAGAGACTTCCGCGAGCAATCGCTGGCGTCGCGAGCGACATCTCGTCGAGCGAATTCGTGTGTAAGATTTCAAATGTACTACCAGCCCGGATGACATACGTGTCGCCATCCTCACTAAGAACAAAAATATTTCCGTTGTAACCCCATGGAGATGCGGTAAATCCATGTCCAGGCGCAATACGTTGCCGCCCATAAATCTCTTCCCCTGTTCGCGAGTCATGACACAACAAGAACCCACGGTCTAGTAATGTGTAGTAATAATCACCGTAGACCAACGCTGAAGTGCTGTACGTCCCCAGAAGCGGCTGGTACCACGCGATAAATTCATTGCTCGTCTCACCTTCGTCAAGCGAGATGTCACCCGCTGCGCCGGGCCTGACCGCATAAACAGGCCGCGGATACCCACCCGGATACCCAGAACTCAAATACAACAATCCATTCGCTGCAAATGGCGTTGGCACCACATTAACGGTCATTCCACCTAGTTCCCATAGTAGGTTCCCGTTTACGTCGTACGAACGAATCTTCTGTCGACCTGTCGTCACGATTTCCGTCCTGACCTCATTCACCCACACAAAAGGTGTCGACCAGTTCTCTGTTTCATCACGCTCAACCCTCCAGACCTCGTCACCAGTGTCCGCATCAAAGGCTGCTAGGAAGGAACTTGTCGTATTGTCATTCACGATGTACAGCCGGCCTTCATGCAGCACTGGCGAAGCCGCGGTTCCAAATTCTTGCCCTCCATTAAACGAACCAACGTGCGCTCGCCACACAGTTTCTCCAGACATGTTCAAGGCTGCTAGAAGACCGATACTTCCAAAATACACGTAGACCCGACGGCCATCGGTCACCGGTGTTTCAGACGCGAAACTGTTTTTGACATGTTTGAGCTCCGTCGGTACAAGCGCTTCAAGTTCGCGTGCCCACCGAATGGACCCGGCATCAAAATCAATGGCGTATACCATCCATTGATGGGTCGCATCGGAACGGGTTTTGCCAAATGACTCGCCCGGGTCATACAACCCTGGAACAGGCGCGCGTTCATCACCGCTACTAATCGCCGATGTCATAAAGACAAGTTCACCTGCCACCACTGGCGAACTCCAACCTAACCCTGGAATATCGACCGCCCATGCAACGTTCTCAGTGGTACTCCATCGGTCGGGTAACAAGGGATCGTCGGCTACAGCCCCCGCCGTTAAACCACGAAACTGTGGCCACTCGGCAACGCCCTGTTGTGCAGTCCCGTCGGCAGTGAGACACGCACTGATCCCGAGGGTAATCACCGTAACTCTTATTTCTTGTGCCAGCATCAGAACACTACGTTAAATCAAAAATCGTTCCCGACAAACTCCGAAACTGGTATCTGAAGCAGAATTAATCGTAAGCTCTTCTAACGATGGCTCTTGACTGGACCAAGTTAACCACTTTTCTCCTTACTAGCGCCGCATTCGGTGCGATAGCAACATCAGCCACTGCTCAGAACAACGGAAATGTTCGAACCGAACACCAGCGCTTGGTATCGGGAGAACCAGACCTCCAAGGAGTCTGGGATTTCCGAACGATGACACCACTCCAACGTCCCAGCGAGTTCGCCGGTCGTGCCGCGCTGACGGCAGAAGAAGCCGCGGCCTACGAAACGCGAACCAATTCGGACCGGGACAATTACGACGTTAGCCGGAACCCAAGCGTTCACGCCAAATTTTGGTTAGACAATGGGCGCAATCTTCAAACTGACCTACGCACCTCGCTCATTATTGACCCCTCTGATGGACGTATCCCAGCGCTAACCGCATCTGGCCAGCGGAGAGCAGAAGCTCGGTCGGCTTTGCGACGAATCGCCCCCCGCAGTCATCTTGACCGCAGTATTACTGAACGATGCATGGTTGGATTCAATGCTGGCCCGCCGATGAATCCAGGCGCGTATAACAACAATGTTCTTATCCTGCAGGTTCCCGGCTACGTCATCTTGCACAATGAGATGGTGCATGAGGTGCGTGTCGTTCCAATGGACGGACGAAAACACCTGCCCAGTCAGATGAGACAAATCCGTGGCGACTCCCGCGGACACTGGGATGGCGAAACATTAGTTATCGAAACAACACACTTCAGAGATGACACCACGTTTGCCGGATCAGGCGAACACATGCAACTGACTGAACGATTCTCCCGCACATCAGAAAACAGACTACTCTACGAATACACTATCGTTGACCCAGATTCCTTCGTACAACCGTGGACCGTGGCCGTGGAAATGCAAAAGACCGACCAACCAATGTTCGAGTTTGCGTGTCACGAAGGCAATTATGGATTACAGAATATCCTCGTCAACGCTCGGGCCGCTGACGACAATCCTGCGGAGCGTTAACCACCGCTAACTGAGGAGACATCATGACGAAAACGACCCTCGCCACCGGATCAATATTCCTGACCATGCTTGCGCTTATCGCCAGTCCAGTCACCGCCCAAGAGAGCTCCTGGTCTGCCCCACGCACGGCCTTCGGGCAACCTGATCTGCAAGGCACGTGGGCGAATAACAATGCGACACCCCTGCAGCGCCCTGAAGTACTTGGCGACCGCGCATACCTTAGCGATGAAGAATTGTCCGCTATCCAATCCAAAGCGGCTGAGCTCTTTGCATTGGATACTGGTGATGCGGCATTTGGCGACTCTGTGTTCACCGCAGCGCTAGCGGAAGTCCAAAATTTCACGTCGCGTGATCGTGCCACTGGCAATTACAACCAGTTCTGGATGGTCGAACGGGATTGGGATAACCGGACGTCTCTTATTACCACTCCAGCGAATGGCCGTTTACCGGCCCAGACCCAAGCAGCGAAGATGCGTGCAGCAGCAGCCGGTCAAAAACGCCA
>CAUZRA010000011.1:0-13002 GCA_963582035.1 Vicinamibacteria bacterium
CACTCGGCGAGATGTGCGACACACTTCGAAGTGTGTGGGGAGAATATGAAGAGTCTCCGGTAATCTAGTTGTTCTTGGTGTGTTATGAATCGAAACTCAGTTACTGGGGAGGGTACGTGCGACGAATAAGAGTCGTTATCGCAAAGCCAGGGCTTGACGGTCATGATCGCGGTGCAAAGGTGATTGCTCGGTCTTTGCGAGACGCCGGTATGGAGGTTATCTATACGGGTCTTCGTCAGACACCGGAGCAAATTGTGGAGGCAGCGTTGCAAGAAGATGCAGATGTGATCGGTGTATCGATTTTGTCTGGCGCTCATAATCATATTTGTCCGCGGCTCATGACGTTACTGGCAGAGAAAGAACTTAAAGATATCCTTGTGGTTCTTGGCGGGATTATTCCAGATGCCGATTTGCCAGGACTTCGAGAGATTGGGATTGAAGGCGTGTTTCAACCTGGCACACCGATGCAGGCAATTGTTGATTTTATTCATGCGAATGTTCGACCGGAGTAGTTCGAGTCGTGATGGCTTGACTGCCGACCAGTGGACAAGTAGCCTCCGAACAAATGCGTCATAAGCTGTTACTTGCAGACGACAGCGTTACCATTCAACGGGTTGTCCAGCTTACGTTCGTCGATGAAGATATCGAGGTCGTGACCGTTGGCGATGGCTCGCAAATTGTTGACGCTATTAGGAAAGAAACTCCGGATATTGTTTTGGTCGACGTGAATATGCCTAACAAGAACGGATATGAAGTGGCGGCCTTTGTTAAGTCAGGGGCGACGCATGATGTGCCTGTCGTATTGCTTGCGGGTGCATTTGAGCCGGTGAGTGAAGCTCAAGCTAAGGAAGCTGGATGTGACGGTGTGCTCGTTAAACCTTTCGAGCCGAATCAAGTAGTTGAAAAAGTAAAGGAACTATTGGATAGCAGGCCAGCGGCTGACTCTGCACGGGTAGTCGAGGTTAGTCCCACAGTGTCTCCGGAGGAGTCTGGTTCGTCCTCAGGCATCTTGACGCAGACACATGAGATCGACTCCGTTCTTTCGAAGGCGTTCAGAAGATATTTGGAATCAGAAGAACATCGAAACGGTGAGGCTGTAGGTGCGTCGAGTAGTGTGCCGGGTCAGCCGGCTACTTTAGTCACAGACGAAATGCTGGAGTCTCTCCGAGATCAAGTCGTTTCCAGGATGACTGACTCTATCGTACGAGAGATAACGGCGGATGTCGTATCAGAGGTTGCAGAACGCCTTGTTCGTGCTGAAATTACTCGAATGAAACTCACAACAGATTAGAAAGCGTTCTGGAGTGCGGTTATAGCCGTACCTACAGTGAATTTGTTTTCCCGCCCGTCCTGATACGATCCCTCAATATGCGTGAGTTACCAAAAGTTTTCCAACACTCTGAGGTTGATCCCAAATGGTATGCCTACTGGGAAAAAATTGGGGCTTTTCGAGCAGACCCTAAATCTGGACGCCCGCCATTCAGCATGGTTTTGCCTCCCCCGAATGTAACGGGATGGCTGCACATTGGGCATGCACTTAACCAAACGATTCCTGATGTGTTGGCGCGTTGGAAGCGGATGTGTGGGTTTGATGTTCTATGGTTGCCTGGTACGGATCATGCGGGGATTGCGACACAAAACGTCGTAGAAAAGCAGCTTGCGAAAGAGGGTAAATCACGGCACGACCTTGGCCGTGAGGCTTTTGAAGAGCGAGTTTGGAGTTGGGTTAAAAAGAGTCACAGCGGCATTACCAGTCAGATGCGAAAACTTGGTTCGTCCGTTGATTGGTCTCGTGAACGATTCACATTGGATGATGACCTATCGCGTGCCGTTCGACGTGTCTTCGTATCGTTGTACGAAGAAGGTCTCATTTACCGTGGCACCTATCTTGTAAGTTGGTGTCCTCGATGTCGAACCGCATTGTCTGACCTTGAAGTTGTCCACAAACCGACGAACGGGTCGCTGTATTACCTTCGCTATCCTCACTCCGCGGGAGCAGGATTCGTTGTTGTTGCGACTACACGACCGGAAACGATGTTGGGTGATACGGCTGTGGCGGTGCATCCGGACGATGAACGTTACAGTGATCTTGTCGGGAAAACATTGCGGGTACCCCTTATTGGGAGAGACATCCCTGTTATTGCTGATAGTTTCGTTGACCATGAATTCGGGACGGGAGCAGTCAAGGTTACTCCGGCTCATGATCCGAATGATTTCCAGATAGGTAATCGCCATAACCTGCCTCAGTTGTCTGTTATTGATGAGGATGGACGGATGTCGAAAGACGCTCTGTTATATGCGGGGCAAGATCGGTTCGTCGCACGGAAGGCGATCGTTGCCGCGCTTGAAATTGATGGACTTCTCGACCGTGTTGAAGACCATGAGCATGCCGTCGGACATTGCGAGCGGTGTGGGACCGTCGTAGAACCACTACTTTCAAAGCAGTGGTTCGTTAAAATCGAATCGCTTGCTGACCGGGCAATTGATGCTGTCTCGGATGGCCGCACGCAGTTTCTACCGGATAACTGGACTAAGACGTATAACGAATGGATGACCAACATTCATGACTGGTGTATTTCGCGTCAGCTATGGTGGGGCCATCGAATCCCTGCTTGGTACTGTGACGCTTGCGGCGAACTTGTTGTTTCGGAATCGACACCGGAGACGTGTTCATGTGGTGGAGCACTTCGGCAAGAAACTGATGTCCTCGATACGTGGTTTAGCTCTGGTCTGTGGCCATTCAGTACTCTTGGCTGGCCTGACGATACCGCAGATCTTCGTCGTTACTACCCGACGACTGTTCTTATTACTGCTCACGACATCATTTTCTTTTGGGTAGCGAGGATGATGATGCTCGGTTTGTGGTTTCAGCAGGAAGTTCCATTTCGCTCGGTTTACATCACGTCTTTAGTTCGAGATGAGCACGGTCAGAAAATGAGCAAGTCGAAGGGAAATGTAATTGATCCTCTTGAATTGATGAACGATATAGGCGCTGACGCATTTCGCTTTACGCTTGCCGCATTAGCGACCCCTGGTATGGATATTTCGTTGTCTGAGGGGCGACTTCGCGCGTACCGACAGTTCATAAACAAGCTTTGGAATGTCTCCCGCTTCGTGCTCATGAATATTCCTGATTCAATGGCGGAGCGACCGGAATTACCAGCCTTCTCAACTCTTGATTTAATACATCGATGGATTTTGCATCGTTGCAGTCAGTTGGCTGAGGAGCTTAACGATGCTCTTACTGATTTTCGATTCGATGTCGGCGCAGATCGTCTCTATCATTTCGTCTGGCACGAATATGCAGATTGGTACATTGAGCTAATTAAGCCAGAACTTCAAAACGAAACAGGTTTACGCCACCAAGCCGTGGCTGTTCTTCTCGAGGTTCATGATCGGGTGCTTCGGATGTTGCACCCATTCGTCCCATTTGTAACTGAGGAGATTTGGCAGGCTCTTCCTCGGCATTCGGGAGCAGGAGTCCTACCTGATGGTTCCGGGCAGACGATCACTCTTGCGGAGTTTCCGAAGTTAGTAGAAGAGTGGAATGATGTTTCTGCTGTTGCCACGATGCAACTCATTCAAGAGGTCGTCACTTCCATTCGAACCGTTCGATCCGAATGGGGCGTTTTACCGTCCCAGAAGGTTGCCGCATTTGTACAGGGTGCCACTGCGGAAGTGATTGATACACTCAAGAGTAACCTTGTTCATGTGACGGGACTGGCAGGCATTGGCTCGGTTGAATTTGATCGAGACATGGTTCGGAGTCCAGATACTGTCAGGCGGATTGTTCGAGATTTTGAAATCCATATTCCACTCGCGGGAATTGTGGATCGCGAGAAGGAAAAAGAGCGCGTCTCTCGCGAGCTAGAAAAAGTTATCCGACAGCGCCGAGGTTTCCAAAAACGCCTATCGAACGAATCATTCGTATCTCGTGCTGATCCTGAGGTTGTTCGTGAGACCCGCGAAAAAGAGACTGCGATAGCTCAACGACAAGAAAAGCTCGAACTAATACTCGAGGAGCTAAGTTCGTCATGACTGCTTCTCCTGAAGCGCTTGGCATTGAATTTTATAGAGACATTGTTCGTGCTGCACTTTGCGAAGATCTCGGTCAGGGTGACAGAACGACAGAGGCGACGATCGCGACAGGCCAGCGGGCTCGTGGAGAGCTGCGCACCAAGGAGTGGTGCGTGCTCGCTGGATTGGATATTGCGCTTGAGGTGTTTCGCCAGGTTGAGCCAGCAGTGCTCGTCGTTAATAAGAAATCAGATAGTCAGGAGTGTAAAGCCGGTGACTTGGTCGTTGCTTTGGAGGGGAATGCTAAAGCCCTACTGAAGGCCGAGCGAACTGCTCTTAACTTTCTTCAAAGATTGACAGGGATTGCTACAGCGGCGCGTCGTTATGTCAAAGCTGCTGCAAGTCGTACAACTATCCTTGATACAAGGAAGACGACCCCGATGTTTCGCGCACTCGAGAAGTATGCGGTACGAGCAGGCGGTGCTGTTAATCACCGTTTTGCACTTGATGATCGTCTGCTAATTAAGGACAACCATGTTCGATTAGCTGGTTCGATCTCCACCGCAGTCAACCGCGTCAGGGCGAAACGTCTGGATATGGTTATTGAAGTTGAAGCTCAGAATTTGACAGAAGTTGACGAGGCATTGGAATTAGGTGTTGATATTGTTCTTCTCGACAACATGACACTCAATGAATTGCGGGAAGCAATTGTGCGTTGCCGAGGACGCGCTATGACTGAGGTATCCGGTGGCGTTACCCTTGATCGAATTGATGCATTAGCCGCGCTTCAGCCCACGTATATTTCCGTTGGGTCTCTTACCCATTCGGCCGCGGCGGTCGACATGAGCCTAGATATAAGGTCGGTGCCGTGAGTAGTACATCATTGCCTGATGATCTAGCGGTAGCGTGCGCCGCGCGTACAGAGCTTAACAAGTGCGTGTTTGAATACCTCACTGTAGCAACATCCACAAATGATCACGCTGTCTTACTGGCAAAATCTGGCGCAGTGGATGGCACCACTGTTGTCGCCGGTAGCCAGACGTCAGGGCGTGGTCGAAGGGGACACACTTGGCATTCTCCGTCAGATGTTGGTTTGTACATGTCGGTCATTCTCAAGGGTGAGCCGTCTCCGACTATCCCGTTGCTCGCAGGTGTTGCGGTTGCCGAGTCGATTCAGAGGCAGCTTGGTCTGCCGGTTGAGCTTAAATGGCCGAATGATGTGTTGGTCTCTAATCGGTGTGGTTCGGTTGACCGCAGCTTTCTAAAAGTTGCAGGCATTTTGGCGGAGACTTTACCTGTCGGGGCTGGTGAGGGCGTTGTGCTCGGACTGGGCGTAAATATTAGAGAGCACAGTTTTCCACCTGAGCTAACAGAGGTCGCGATTTCTTTGGAGACGGCGGTCGGACAGCCGGTTGAACGCGGGAGCCTATGCGCGGAAATTCTTGTTCAGCTCTTAACCTGGAGGGAGTGTGTTGAGACGTTTGGTTCGGAACGTGTAATTAACCGCTGGCGAAATCTATCCCCATGTAGTTGCGGAGCAACGGTGTCATGGGAAGTGCGAGGAACTCGTTACCAAGGTGTCACGGCAGGTATTGACGACTCGGGTGCGCTTCTAGTGGATTGTGAAGGTAGACGTGAACGTGTCGTTGGCGGTGAACTTATGTGGGAGCTGTAATCGTACCATGAGTCTGTTGGCTATAGACGTTGGCAATACCAATATCGTATTTGGCATCTTTGATGGCGATGCCCTTCGAGTTAGTTGGCGGTTGACTACCTTGTCAGGTCGGACCGTCGACGAATTGTGGGTGTTGGTAAGTCGACTTATTGCTGAACGAGGTGTCCAGCCTGATGATATTGATGGCGTTGTGTTGTCTTCGGTGGTGCCTCCACTGACGACAACCGTTTCTGAAATGGTCAAAGTTGGGTTTAACAAAACAGTCCTCGTAGTTGACGCTGGCAATGCTGGACTCCCAATTCGTTACGAGGACCCTATGGAAGTCGGTGCCGATCGCTTGGTGAATGGTGTTGCCGCGCTGCAGTTGTTCGGCCAACCACCGAGGCCAATTGTAGTTGTGGATTTTGGCACTGCGACAACGTTTGACGTGATCTCCAGTAGTGGAGAATATTGCGGTGGTTTGATTTGTCCCGGTGTCGATATTTCCGCCGAGGCATTATTTAATCGTGCCGCACGTTTACCTATGGTTGCGGTCAGAAAACCCGAGGTGCTGATTGGCCGCACGACGGTATCTTCTATGCAGTCCGGTTTGTTTTATGGCTATGTAGCGATGGTTGAAGGCATTTTAGATCGGCTAAGAAGAGAGGTTCAGACTGAGGGGGAAGTGTGGTGTGTTGCGACAGGTGGATTGGCAGATGCGGTGGCCTCAGAGACTACTCGGATTGATAAAGTTTGCGACGACCTTACGCTTATCGGTCTTCGGTGTGTTTGGGAATATAACCGTTGAGTACGGGTGAGTATTGTCGTGCGGTGGAGTCGTTTCTTGGCCGTAAGAACGACGGCCACCTCATTCGTGTGGTGGGTCCAGCATTTGAAATGGTTTGTAGTTGGGAGAAAGTCGGCATTCCCCTGGCTATTGTTGAGCGGGCGATCGAGAGAAGACATCTTCGTTATTGCGCGGATGGTGCAAGGCGAAGACCGTTACGAATTGAATTTTGTGAAGGCGACGTGCTCGAGTTGTTTGACCAATGGCGTCGTGCAGTTGGCATTACTCAAACGATGAAGGAGCGCTCTGTTGGCGTGTCGGCGGCGCCCGAGTCGGAAATCGACAGGCCTAACCCGCGAACGACATTGGTAGCGCATCTTGATGAAATCATTGCACGATTAGAGCTCTGGTCAGAGCCGCCGACTAAAGTTTCTGACGACTCTGAACTTTCGCGGCGAGTATCGAAGATAGTGGAATCTGTGAACTTGTTTCGTAAATCGGCGAAAGGTTTGCGGGGACGTGCTCGGGAAGAAGTGATTGCGAAACTAAAATTATTTAACGAAGAACTGTTGATGAGTATTCGTGCGTCTGCAGACGAAATATTGACTCGGAAATTAGAATCAGAGGCTAGGGCCTCTCTCGAACCATTTCGTTCTCGGATGGCTTCTGACGCATTTCAGGATGCGGTCACTATTGCGACCGATAGGCTCTTGGTCAGTCACTTTAGCCTTCCACCTTTATTGTACGACTGAACTCCACGACCGTTGACACTGTCGTTTATTGCAGTTTGAGCGCGTTACATCCGACTCGGTGCTTCACAGCCCATCAAGTCGAGTGCTTGCTTGAGTTGTCGTCGGCAATACAGTACGGCAACGGCTCGCCATAATCTGACGGCAGGGTCGGTTTCGGCAATTACTGGGCACCGGTGATAAAAAGTATTGAATGATTGAGCGAGTGAAAAAGCGTACTTAGCGAGAACGGATAACTCCAGAGTTCGAGCCGTTTGGTCAGCGATGTCATCCAGTCGCGATGACTCGAAAAGTAGTTCCCAAATATCCGAGGATGGCTGAGTGAGAGCACTATCCTCCAATGTTTGAATCTCATCGAGAATATTCACTTCTGTGCAACCCTGTTGCGCTTCGAGTTTTTTGAGGATGTTCGTGGCGCGGACGATCGCATACTGGACGTATGGACCGCTTTCACCCTCAAAGCTCATTGCCTCATCAATATCAAAAGCGATGAGTTTTCCTCTTGAATATTTGATCATGAAGTAACGCACAGCAGCGATAGCGATCGCCGTCGAAATGTTCTCAGTCTCTGGGGAGTCCTGCGTGAGGTCGCTATGTCTTACGACTACTTCTTTTTTTGCTGCTGTGATGAGTAGGTCCAGCAGGTCATCGGCCTTAACACCGAGTCCTTTACGACCTGAGACCTCAACGAATGGTCGCGAAGTGTCCGTATCGCCAAGATGCCCGAGCGACCGGGCGGTGGCATGAGACAGGGCAACCATTTCGTATGACACGTGAACCGAATGGGCTGCTTCATTTGTGTGCTTGGTGGCCGTCAAGGCTTTTTTGAGTAATTGTTGTAGATAGGATTGTCGTGTATCGATCACGTTGTAAACGGAGTCAGCGTGTCCAAAGGCTATCGTGCTATCAGCTGTGTTTGTGTGATCGTTCGGTGTCGAAGTGGTTGACCAGCAATCACGCCCTGACGGTTGTTTGGCATGTTGTTGATAGTAAAAATCTTTATCAAGAATCCCGAATTTCCAGAATTGATACGCGATGTCTTTTCCTACATAAGTGACAGTCCCGTTTGATCGAACGATTACTTTCGTGCGTGACTTTGGTCCTCCACTCTCGTTGTCGTCTTCGGTGGTTTCTGGAATGGTGCTGGCGTCAGAGTTGCTCTCTGTAATCGGCATTACCCAACATCCCGTTTGCGGGCCGGTCGTTTCCAGATAGACAGCACCAGCGGCTTGTAATATTTCGAAAGCTCGAGACCAGAAATGCAACCGAAGGATGTCGCTTTCCCAAGTGAGTAAATCGTAATCGACGTTCAGCCGGGCCATCGTCGCGAGATGGCAGTCCACGATACTGTGTGCAATTAGCGCTCCCAGTTCAGCGCTTTCATTCGAGCCAGATTCGAGCGCATGCAATGTGTCCGTGCGGTATTGGAGTCTTGATTTATCTTCGTCATACCAGCCGGTAACACGGGCATAGAGGTCCCAGCAGTAATAGTCAAAACGGGATTGTTCACTCAGCGTTTTGACGTGTGCGTTCGTGGCTTTCTCAAGCTGCTGGAATCCGACGATTACGTCGGCAACTTGAACGCCGGTGTCATCAATGTAGTTTTGTACCTCAACGCCGTTACCGAGAAACCGTAAAACGCGAGCAAGCGTGTCTCCTAATGCAGCGTTCCTTAAGTGCCCGATGTGAGCGGCTTTGTTGGGGTTTATGGCGGTGTGCTCGACGATCGCTTTGGAAGTCTGACCAGGGCGCGTTTCTGTGTGACGGACTAGGACATGTCGTGTGAAGACGGTCCGGTCAAGAAACACATTCACGTACCCGTTTGGAGCGGCTTCGGCATGACTAATTCCTTGAATTGATCCGATCGACTGAACGATTTCGTTTGCGATCGCTCGAGGTGTCTTGCGGAGCGTCCGTGCGAGTTCGAACGCAACGGTTATACCTAAGTCCCCCATCGTTCGTTTGGGAGGGTACTGAATATTAATGTCGGGAATGTCTGCTGGTTTAAGCTCGTAAAGTTCGGCTAAAACGTCTTGAATACGAGTTCGCAGTGTATTTTGGATAGGCAGAATCATAAGGCGTGATAGGCAGCTAGTGAGAGAGCTCTGGCGTAATCGGCTGGGGTATTGATGTTGAAAAACATGCTGCCGTGTCTATCGAACTTAATCATTTTATCGTCGCTTATTTCGCGATGAGTTATGTCAGACAGTAAGTTCGTAATTTTGAGAGAACGCTTTTTGATGTGGGTAGCGACGACATTGACACAGGTGTGACGATACGAGGCACAGAGGGGTTGATAGCCGTCTGCTGTGCGAGGTATTGCTATATCAGCGAATTGTCCCTGTTCGAGGAGATATTGCAGAAACTCAGCATTTAGAAACGGCATGTCGCCAGCGACTATAAGCACCTGATTAGAGTCGGAATGCGACAGCGCAGTGTACAGGCCCCCGATGGGTCCCAGGTTCGCTGTGATGTCCCGAATCACCGGAACATTGCAGGTTTGGTATTGTTCTTGGTCATTGGCGACCACGAAGATGTTATCTACGACCGTGCCCAATACATCGAGTAAATGGTCCACAATTCGTTGATGGCCAAGAGGGAGTAGCGGTTTTTGGTACCCGTCGAATCGACGGGCCTGTCCTCCAGCTAAGATGGCGGCCGTCGACATTGGTGTCGGTAACCTTACCAAATATTTCTCCCAGAACGGAGATTGTCGATTTCGTTTGTTGTCTCGCGAGTATTGATAGTTTGCACTACGGTCGAATTATCCAGTGTTGAACGGGATCTGCGATTCGTTGACACAGTCAATGCACTCAGATAACGTGAATTTAACACGAGTTAAAGATCATGTTGGTCATACGCCTACGCCGTCGCCTAAGAGCCTTCCTGCAGCTCATTCCCACACTAGGGCTTTTGTTGATGGCGGCTTTCTCGGCGGTTGGGTTATACGCGCAACAGCAGGAGTCCCAAGGTCGAAATGTAGTTTTAGTTGCTGACGTGGATGCGCTTATTCACCCAGTATCAGCCGAGTACATCGCGCAGATACTCGATCGTGCAGCAGATCAGGAAGCCGAACTGGTAGTTCTAATGCTGAAAACGCCGGGAGGGCTCGTCGATTCTACCCGCGAAATCAATACCAGTATTATCGAATCGAAAACTCCCGTTGTGGTCTATGTCGGACCAAGTGGAACACGTGCGGCTTCGGCCGGATTTTTGATAACGATTGCCGCGGATATTGCGGCGATGGCTCCGGGCACACACATCGGTGCTGCGCATCCAGTTTCTGGGACAGGGGCGGCGATGGATGACACCGCTGCTCAGAAGGCGGCATCCGATGTCGCGGCCTATGCACGGTCTCTGGCTAGTCAACGTGAGCGTAATGTTAGGTTGTCAGAGGAGGCTGTTACGGAGAGTCGTTCCTTTACGGAGGACGAAGCACTTGCAGCTGACCCGCCACTGATCGACTTAATTGCGTCGGATCTTGATGACCTTCTCGAACAGCTCGACCAGAAGCAAGTGCGGCGCTGGAATGGTGATATTCAGACGCTGAGTACCAAAGATGCGAGCGTCGTTATGACTGAAATGACATGGCGTCAGCAGTTACTGAGTGCGATTGCACATCCGCAAATTGCAGTATTACTTTTTAGTTTGGGAAGCTTAGGGTTAACTATCGAGCTATGGAATCCAGGCGCAACGGTTCCAGGTGTCGTCGGAGGGCTCTGTCTGCTTCTTGCATTCTTTGCTTTCCAGATACTTCCGATCAACTACGTTGGGTTACTACTGATTGCCTTTGGGTTATTGCTGCTTGTTCTTGAAATGTTTACGCCGACGTTTGGTCTGCTGGCAACTGGAGGCATTGTAAGTATGGTGATTGGTGCTGTGATGTTAGTGGATTCTTCGGCACCAGAATTTCAACTTGGCTGGCCCTTCATACTGTCGTCGATGTTGACGCTTGGCTTGATCACTGCAGGTTTAGTTCGTTTGGGGGTTCGTGCGCAGCGAACGGCCTCGGTGACTGGAGTTACGGGAATGATCGACCAGATTGGCCAGGTTCGAACCGAGATTTCTTCAGGTAAGACTGGTAGTGTTGTAACGCGTGGGGAGATTTGGCTTGCAAAATCAGATAGTGCTGATGTTTGTGAGGGCGAAAAAATACGCGTGGTGGCTGTTGAGGGTATGACACTCACAGTAGAACCTGTCAAAACGAAATCATACGAAAGGTCCGAGACATGATGATCGAGGGATTTCCGCTAATAGTGCTCTTTGGTGTTTTTTTATATCTTGCGAATTCAATCAAGATTCTTCCTGAGTACGAACGCGGGGTTATTTTTCGTCTCGGCAAGCTTCTCCCGGCGCCTAAAGGACCTGGCGTGATTTTAGTGTTCCAGCCAATCGACCGTCTTGTGCGGGTCAGTTTACGTACCATCGTTATGGATGTGCCACCGCAGGATGTTATTACTAAGGACAATGTGTCGGTCAAAGTAAATGCGGTTGTTTACTTTCGCGTAATGGAGCCACAGCGATCTATTGTCGAGGTGGAGGATTTTCATTACGCAACCTCTCAGTTGGCACAAACAACATTACGGAGTGTTCTTGGGCAAGTCGAGCTCGACGGCCTTCTTTCTGAACGTGAACGGTTGAATCATGACCTCCAGCGGATTTTGGACGAGCACACTGACCCATGGGGTGTTAAGGTGTCATCGGTCGAGGTAAAGCACGTTGATTTACCTGTTGATATGCAGCGGGCAATGGCCAGACAAGCGGAAGCTGAACGGGAGAAGCGTGCTAAAATTATCCACGCAGACGGCGAGTTTATTGCGTCCGCGAAACTATCTCAGGCAGCTGCTGTTATTGGGAAAGAGCCCGGGTCGATGACGCTGCGGTATTTGCAGACGCTAACCGAGATCGCGGGCGAGAAGAACTCAACGATTGTTTTTCCGTTGCCGATCGATATTTTGCAGGCGCTGTCTGTAAAGCGCGACTGAGCATAGTGTCTCAACCAGCACCTAACGAGTTTTCGCCAAGTCCCAAGCAGGTCGTTTTTCTTTTTATGTCTGCAACTGTTGTTGCCGTCGTAGTTTTTCTTTTTGGTCTTTTGGTTGGTCGGGGTGTGCCTTTGGATCGAGCGGTGTCCGGACCGGGACTTGTAAGTAACGGCACTACTAGCTCATATATAGATGAGAGGCCAGCAACTATCCTTGAGAGACAGAGCACCGAACCATCAGCAGCGGTGCTAACGGGCGATGAATTCAGCTATGGCTCGAGACTGCAGCAGAATCAACCATCTGAACAGGATGCCTTATTGGGAATGTCAGATGGCGAAGAGAGATTGGGAGTAGATGCCCCTAGGCCGATGCCTGACGGTGAGGAAGATGTCGTTGGTAGTGACGACGTCGGATTAGTTGAGGCTCCTCCGGCAATCATGTCGACGAATCCTGCGTTTAGTTCAGACGTAAAACATTTAAATGTGGATAGCTCAACTGTCGAAGGCGGTGGATTTACTGTGCAGGTGATGTCCTTGCGGGATCGGGCAGCTGCAGATCGTGTCGCTTCGGGTCTCATTGAAAAAGGCTACGAGGCATTTGTTGCACCTCCGGTTGAGGATGCTCCAGTCCGAGTCTTCCGAGTTCGCGTCGGGAGATATAGCGATCGTCAAGAAGCTGAGCGGATCAAGAATCGACTTGAGCAAAATGAACAGCTCAAGCCATGGATTACACACTAGGGACGGCATTCGTGCGGCCCTTTTCATTAGCTGCTTTTACGGGTCTTTTGCTTACGCTTAGTTTTCCGAGCGT
>CAUZRA010000012.1:0-12788 GCA_963582035.1 Vicinamibacteria bacterium
CGACTTGGCAGATTCTGATGGCCGAAGAAGGCCGTGGGCGTACACAAGAACGAGGTGGACCGATTCAAGAGCTCACTCCCGACCGTCCTATTTACACTGGTCCAGATGTTGTCCACTGGCACGGTGCCGCACCAGACCAGCATATGATTCAGCTCACATTCGTCAGCGGTCAAACCAGCTGGCAAGACCCAGTTAGTGACGATGACTATCTTGGCCGCTAAACATTTCCGTTCGAAAGCGTTCACACTTCTCATCGCCGCGTTCGGAGCAATGGCAGGGTTGAGCCTTCTGGCTCAAGAGGGGAACACGGACCCATCAGTGTGGGATGGTGTCTATTCATCTGACCAGGCCGAAAGAGGACAAAAAGTATACGACGCGACCTGTGCACGATGCCACGGTTCTGATCTCACCGGTGGACGGGCTCGACCACTCGTTGGTGAAAGTTTTGTTCGGGACTGGGGTGGGCTGACACTGGACAGCGTCCTGACTCGCGCAAAAACAATGCCACCAGGAGCTGCCGGTAGTCTGGCAGAGGACCTTTATCTTGATATCCTCGCGTACGTCCTCTCTAAAAATGAGTTTCCTACAGGGACTGGCGACCTCACCGCCACAACTGCTCCTGAGATCTTGATTTATGGAACAGATGGACCAGATGCTGTTCCTAACTTCGCGATGGTGCAAGTTGTTGGCTGTCTTGCCACAGGTACTGATAGTGATTGGATCGTGACAGACGGAAGCGAGCCTATTCGCACCCGTGAGCCCGCGGCATCAGAAGGTGAAGCCCTTCTGTTGACGCAAGCAATGCCGCTTGGTGCGAAACAATTCGAGCTGATGTACGTCTTTCCAGACCCTGCCGCCTACGAAGGACACCGTGTCGAAGCGAAGGGATTTCTGATTCAGCGGGATGGGCCGGGTGAAATCGATGCCATCAATGTCACAACGGTCGCGAGTTTGGCACCCGCTTGCAACCCGTAGACAACGAAAACACAGACCTGACTTTTTAAGTTTCCACTCGTATAAGGTTCCGTCACACGAGCGAACTTGGATAGATGGGTTAACTTTCGTCGGAAACACCAACGCCAGACTGTTTCATCGCCTCACGAACCGCGTCCACAGTTGCTGGATGACTCTGGATGTTCATACCGATATGAACACCTTCGACAATCTGTAACGGCGTCCAACCTTTGGCATTCGGTTGATTCCAAACCTGAACGTCTGCACCAACTTTTACCAGATAGGCTACTACCTCAGGTAGGTGCTTATACGCCGCACCATGGATCACGGTTTCCCCATTATCATCAACACCATTCAGATTCCCACCAAGTTCCAGTGCAAGCTGAACCGCCGCGAGAACTTCCGCCTGTGTACCAGGATCTTCCCCGGGTGCTGACGTCCCGACACCAGCAGCAACCATGATCGGTGTCGTGTTGTCTTCATTAGGCGCCAACGGATCCGCGCCGAGCTCGGCCAACAGCCGCATAAGAGCGGCATCTCCGGTACGCGCTGCTAATAAAAACGGGGTTCCATCAATAAAATTCAGTCGCGTAATACCCGCTGGCGGTCGAACCGTCACACGAGCATTCACATCTGCTCCAGCCGCAACAATCTTACGAACGAACTCAAGACTGGTCATACTGCCAGACCCTTTAGGCGCCGGGTTGTTACTTCCTGCCACACCGGCCTTACGAACCCAGGACACCTGGTGAAGTGCCGTCCAACCTCGCGACGCGACATTAACATCCGCACCACGATCAACTAGTAGTGCTGCGAGCTCGTAATGCGCATTGGCAGCAGCCAATAACAATGCATTCAACCCGGTTGCAGAACGTTCTGCACTGCTCCCGCCTCGGCGCATCTCTTCAACAACAGGCAGTGCATCTTCAACATCTCCGCCAGCCTCAAGCAATGTTTGCACGACATCGATCTCACCCTCACGTGCGGCAAATAACATGGCACTCCAACCAGCACTCGATCGTGCCGTGATATCTGCACCATGTGAGAGCATGGTTGGAACTATATGGGCGTGTCCTTCTGCAGCCGCCCACATCAAAGCCGTCTGCCCTCGCCAGGTCTCCGCGGCATTCACATCAGCACCATGGTCAAGCAGAGCGCGCACAGCATCAAGAGACCCGGTCCGAGCTGCTGTCATTAATGCTGTTTCACCTTCAGCCGTCATCGCGTTCGCGTCGGCGCCAGCCTCCAGCAAACGAGACACAACCTCACCGTTTCCATTCTCACTCGACAACGCAAGCGGCTGTACGCCATACCGGTTCGCAGACTTCGGGTCAGCACCCGCATCGAGCAACAGTTCGACAATGGCCGTATTGCCAACATGCGCGGCCCAATGCAACGGCGTCGTCCCATCATTACTCGCCGCGGTCACATCCGTGCCACGCGCGATCGCCGCCTCTACCTCAGAACGGTCACCATTCTGAATCGCATCAATCAAATCAGCATCAGCCTCTGCAGCACTAGCGACTAATCCCGACGTCATGACATGGATAGCGACCGAACAGAAAATCGCGACCACCCGATATACAGCATGGCTACGCATCGCCTACCCCCTTACCTTTCAGGCTTTTCCCATTCCACCGGCATGAATGCACACGCCGACTACAACGTCAATGGCTCGATGACTTTTCCCGCACGATCCGTGCTGTCGGCAAACGCATCGAGATGTGCGCCAGCGTCATCCAGCAACGTAAGGTGCAAATTCGCCAACGGCGTTAGTTCGTCGTATTTCACATGCCGCCCACCTGGAATACGAGACCCGGCGCCACTCGCAACCACAATCGGAAGGTTCTGGTGGTTATGCACATTCGGGTTGCCCAGGCCACTCCCAAGCAGGTAGGTGGTGTGGTCTAGCAATGTCCCGTCTCCATCCTCTGTTTTATCTAGCTTGTCGATCAGATAGGCAAACAAGGACACATGGTACTGATTAATTTTGGCTAACATCGCCAATTTGGCAGGGTCATCAACATGATGCGATACCGGGTGATGTGGATCCGGAACACCAATCTGTGGGTATGTTCTCGTACTCGCTTCACGCGCCATTTGGAACGTGACCACACGAGTCAAGTCAGCTCGCAGTGCAAGCACCTGTAGGTCATACATGAGCTTGACATGTTCTTCCCATACATCGGGAACACTTGTTGGACGGGTCAGATCCGCCAGCGGAGAATCAGCAGTCGACGCCTCTGCGCGCTGGATACGCCGTTCAACCTCCCGAACAGTCTCAAGATATTCGTCAACTTTATTCCGATCGCCACTGCCCAGTTGGTTTTGGAGACTCGACATATCGGCGAGGACCCAGTCGAGAATACTCTTATCCTTTTTTAGTTCCGCGCGTCGCTGCTCAGGTGTTCCACCATCTCCAAATAAACGTTCAAACACGATACGTGGGTCCGACTCCGTGGGATTGGGTGACGTTGGTGATGACCACGAAAGACTATTCATGTATGCACACGCATACCCGTTGTCACAGTTTCCAACCTGCGCGATTAGATCTGTGCCCAATTCCAATGACGGCAGTGGTGTATCACCACCGATCTGCTGCGCGGCCACTTGGTCAACTGAGGTCCCGTTTACATAATCACTTCCTTCAGTTCGTTTCGGTTTCACACAGGTGAGAAACGATGCATTGGCCGACGCATGATTACCTGTCGTGTGAGCCGCGTCGATCTCAAGATTGGTCACGACTGTCACGTTAGCCAAGTGCGGCTTCAGCGGAGAGAGCGATTCAGACAAGTCTGTGAGCCGACCTTCTTGTGTAGGTGTCCATGGCACCGGATTCATCCCCATCGGCATGTACACCACCCCGAAACGGCGGGGCGACTGCGCGACAGCTCTCGTCATTGCGGATGCGGCTGGAACCATTGCGTCAAGCAGTGGTAACGCTACGGTAGCGCCAAGACCACGGAGAAATGTTCGACGGGGTAATGCCATCTTCGTGATGATCATGTCTGAGATCTCCTCATCTGAAAGGGCGTACTTTTTATAACACCAAGAATCAGTGACGACAGCTTGTAATCGTCGTCAGCTGCCGACCGGGTAATACTACGAACAGCCGAGGCATCACTAGCTTCAAGGCCTCGACCAAGTGCATAAATTAAAAGCTTCTCTGTCGCCGTGGTAACAAAGACGTCTGGTCGGCTCAGTAACGCCAGACGCAGACCAGCTACGCCGTCAAAATCTTCACTACCCGGCAAACTGCCAGCCGCATCAATAGCGACCCCACCTTCAGTGTCTCGCCACCGGCCAATCGCGTCAAAGTTTTCCATCGACAAACCGGCTGGATCCATATTCCGATGACAGGATGCACAGACGGGGTTCGCACGATGCGCTTCCATTTGATCACGCATTGACACGATATGCGTATTTGAACGCGTTTCATCAAGCTGAGGAACATTCGGTGGTGGCGGCGGAGGCGGTGTCCCTAGCAAGTTCTCCAGAATCCATTTCCCACGCAAAACCGGCGATGTACGAGTGGCGTACGACGTCACAGTCAAGACACTCCCATGCCCCAACAGTCCGGCTCGCGGGCTTCCCTCTGAAAGATCAACCCGCCGAAATTTATCACCGTAGATATTTGGGACACCGTAGTGCTTCGCCACCCGCTCATTCAGAAATGTGTAATCGGCTGTCAATAAATCCAAGACGCTTCGGTTTTCATCGAGGAGACTCTGAAACAATAATTCCGTCTCGCGTCTAAATCCCTGGCGGAGGTTGTCGTCAAAATCAGGGAAAAGCCTGGCATCCGGTTGCACCGCGGCCAAGTTGCGAAGGTGCAGCCATTGCGAAGCGAAGCTCGTCGTCAAGGCCTCCGCACGAGGGTCAGCAAGCATTCGCCGAACCTGCTGCTCCAATACTGTTTCGTCGCTCAGTTGTCCGGACTCTGCGGCACGCAACAATTCCTCGTCAGGAATACTGCTCCATAAGAAGAAGGAGAGGCGCGAAGCCAGTTCCACATCATTCACACGGTACGCCGTGCCTGAGTCAACGTTGTCAGGATCCCGTTCGATACGAAAAAGAAACTCAGGACTTACTAACAACGCGCGTAGAGCCGTCTCAACGCCGACCTCAAACCCGCCGTCGTTATACCCAGTCCGGAAAAATGACACGAGTTGGTCAAGGTCGCCGACAGTCACCGGGCGGCGATAGGCCCGCCGTGCCAAAGAAGCAATGATTGCAGTCGCGCAATCGTTCGCCTCATCATCCGATGCCGTCGCCGGCGCGTGACACGAAAAGATCCGGTTGCGACTTAGTGTTTCTGACGTCCCTGCCGGGTCGAAAGGCCCCACAATCGAGACCGACCGAACCGCAGGTTGCTGCCTCGGCGAACGATCCATATTGAAATGTGCGTCGTAGGGTGCTCGTGTGGTCTCAAGAAGCGCAGAGTTTTTCTTGATAAAGGTTGCCGTAACAACATGCGGCCCAGCGGTTACTGGCACACGCACGTTGAGATGATTATCAATGCCCTCGTCCGCGTAATAAACTGCGTCTGCCAGCATCACCATGTTTTCACTTGGCATCATGGTGAACAGTTCTAGACGCTCACGGTCCAACATGATCTCGACCTCATGCGGCTCGGTAAGACCTTCAACATTTTCATTGCGGTTCCGTTGAAGACGAACCTGGATCTCATATTCACCATCGAACGGAAAGGTATGGTTGACGGCAGTTCCACCACGAGTCCCAAACGGGAGGCCTTCCAGATGACTTTCCTGAGTTAGATCAACGGGCACAATTTCGACACGGCTGCCTGGCGAGGGCGCCTGACTACCAACCGCCAGCCGGCTTACCTTCTGCGCAGCAGCAAGGTACCGTTCCATTAGTGTCGGCGACAGTCCACCGGTGCCGACATTGTCAAATCCGAACGCCGCATCGTCACGAGGCAGTAACGCAGTCACATCGATGTCAAGGTCAAGGAGGTCACGAATAGCGTTCTGATATTCGGTACGGTTCAAACGCCGAAACGTATCCGTCCGACCGGGATTTGGTGACACCTCGAGGGCAGCATCAAGCGAGGTTTCAAGATAGGAGACAAGCCGTACAGTTGCCGCCTCGTCTGGTCTTGGACGAGGCTGTGGCGGCATCGCACCAGCCCGAAGCTTTCGAATAACTTTTTCCCAGACGTCCGGATTGGCGGCCACATCGCCGATGTCCACCTGTTCAAGAGACAGATTACCAGTTTGTAATCGGTCGTTATGGCACGTAACGCAGTGCCGCTGAATTAAGGCTGCAGCGGCCGTCGTGCTGCCAGGCGCTGCTGACTGCATGGTCGCCGCCAAACCTGTCGCACCTGTGACACAGGCTAATACGACAAAACACGCGAGCCCTCGACAGGCAATTACTCTATATATGGTGGCCATGATCAGCCTCCGGACACCGGGTGTCCCACGCGTATGTTACACCTCTGAAATATGTTGTGCTACCTTGTACAAACTACTTTCACATATTCGCGCGATGACGACACAACAGCAGTTCGTGGCCTCGCTCTTGATGGCAACAATAGTTCTTTTATCTGCGAATTCAACTTTCACTCAAACCCTTTCAAATCAACAGGTTGAATCCATTGAATCTAATTCGATGAACTCACTGGTTGAGAAATATTGCTTTGCCTGCCACGGTGCGGAGACCCAAACGGCAGGGATTAACCTCCACACGCTCGTAAGCCAACACCCTCTTGTTCGCAATCGTGAAACATGGCAGAGGGTTATGAACGCCGTTGAAGTCGGAAAGATGCCGCCGGCAACGGCACTGCAACCATCAGACGTAGAACGCGGCTCACTCGTTAGATTGCTCACGGACGCTATCGATAATTTTGATTATTCGACGGTCGACGATCCCGGTTATGAACGGATGCGTCGCCTGACCCACCGCGAACTTGACAATACACTGCGTGACCTTCTCGGTGCCAATTTCTCAGTCACGGACCGGTTTCCAACCGAACTCACTGGAAGCAGTGGTTTTGATAATTCGGCAAATACGCTCTTCCTCGAGTCATCACTCATGGAACGCTATATCGCCGCGGCTGAACGGGTCGTTGAACTCATGCTGCCCAGTGACCCGACAACAGCAACTCAGCGACAAGCCCATGCAATGGTTTTCATCGCCGCCCCTGGTCCCGGTCTGACCGACACTCAAGCGGCTGAGCAGATACTGCGTCGATTTATGGAACGAGCCTATCGTCGTCTGCCGACAGACACAGACGTCAATCGCGGCCTCCTACAATTTCAAGCGACGAGAGAGTCTGGCCGGTCGTTCACCGAATCAATTAAGGTCGTTCTGCAGGCAGTGCTCGTGTCACCAAAGTTTCTTCTACGCATCGAAGAATCCCACGACACGAACGAACCATACCCAATAGAAAACTGGGAACTCGCAAGCCGGCTATCGTATTTCCTGTGGGCCTCGATGCCTGATGCTGAATTGCGTCAGGACGCAGCCAATGGGACTCTCAGTGACCCCAGTATTCTTAACGAACAGATCGACCGAATGCTCGCTGACCCTCGAGCCGACACGCTCGGCACCATCTTTGCCGGACAATGGCTTGGTTTTCAGCACGTGGGTACCCGTATCTGGCTCGATCCGATCGACAACCCATGGTGCACAGACACACTAATGACGGCGATGCGCAACGAGTCCAGCCTGTTCTTTATGTCACTGGTCCGTGACAACCAACCCATCCGACGCCTCATTGATGCCGACTACACCTTTGTCAATGAAGAACTCGCAACAACGTTGTACGGTATTGATGGCATCACAGGCGAAGAGATGCAGCGTATCAAACTACAAGACCCGCATCGAGGCGGCATCCTCGGCCACAGCAGCATCCTTGCATTAACATCCAATTACAAAGATACGAGCCCAGTAAAACGTGGACACTATGTCCTCGACACTATTCTTGGCACACCACCACCCCCGCCACCGCCAGGCGCCGGGGTGTTGTCCGAAGAAGTCGCAGATCTTCGAAAGCTCAGCTTCCGGGAAAAGGTCGAGCTGCATTCCAGCAACCCGACCTGCCGCTCCTGCCACTCGCGCATCGACCCCATCGGCTTTAGCTTGGAAAACTTTGACTACTTCGGCCGCTGGCGTGACAGCTATCACTTCCGCGAACGGGTCGAGACCGAAGAAGAGGCCGACGAGATCAGTGTCGTCGAGGACACGAACGTCTTCAATGAGCGACGCTTCTACAAGAACACCCACACACCGATCGTGGCGGTCGGGTCACTGCCAAGCGGCACCACCTTCGACGGTCCAGTGGGACTGAAGCGCACGCTGCTCGGGGAGCGACATGATGACCTAGTGCGGCAGACGGCGACGAAGATGCTAGCTTATGCGCTCGGCCGACAGCTCGAGTACTACGACGAACCGGCAGTCCGCAAGATCCTTACTCAGCTCGAAGCCGACGACTATCGCTTCCAAACGCTGGTCAAGGCGATCGTCAACAGCTATCCGTTCCGCTCTAAGAAAACCCCAGTGGTCAACGCAAACTAGCCTTAAGGAAAAACAGCGATGCCTGCACGACCACTTTCCCGACGTACTATCCTCCGAGGCCTTGGGGCAGCTGTTGCTCTGCCTCTACTGGATGTTATGTCTCCAGCACTTGCAGCGCAGACGCCGAACGGAGTCCGGCGATTGGCCTACTTATATTTCCCGAACGGGATCCCACGCGGATCATGGCATCCAGAAAAAACAGGCCCCAACGGTCAAATCCTGAAATTAAACGACTGGATGAGTCCACTCACACCATTTCAGAACGAACTGGTCATACCCAAAAATATCTGGACACCTCTCGGAAACGGCCACGTCGGTGGAACACCGACGTGGTTGACCGGCTTTGATTACGACCGACAGGCGATCAGTGCAGGTGGCGTCTCAGCCGATCAAATTGCCGCGCGGCATATCGGTAACGAAACCCTGTTACCGTCCCTTGAGCTTTCACTCAAAGGCGAAGGGTTCTTTTCAAACTCGCTGTCACGGAATTCCATTTCATGGGCAGCACCTGAGCGACCGCTACCACGTGAAGTCGAACCACGTGCAATATTCGACCGAATGTTTCGTCCTCCTTCCGGAGGAGCCAGTAGCCGGTCTGTAATGGATGCGGTACTTGACGAAGTAAAAGCCTTGCGTGGTGTAACTAGTCAAGTGGACCAATACCGACTTGATGAATATTTTGAGTCAATCCGTGCTATGGAGAGACGAATTGAATTTTCCGAGAAACGTTCTCAAGAAATAAAAGACGACTATGCCCTGACTGATACATTAACGGCACCCGAGCCGGGCATCCCATCTGATCATCAGGAATACGTTCGCTTGATGATGGACCTCATCGTCGCGGCATTTCAGTCTGATGCTACACGCGTCGTTAGCTTCATGCTTGACCACGGGCAATCAAACCGGTATTTCAATTTCATCCCTGGCGTACGTGGGACCTGGCATGCACTATCTCATTATAAAAATGCGTCTGGGAAAACCGAGGATGACGACGGCCTAACCTCGTGGAGCTCGCCTGAAGAAAAACACCGCATGTACGCCGAGGTGATCCGCTGGCATCATCAGCAAGTCGCCTACCTGCTCGGACGGCTCCGCAACATTCGAGAACCAGACGGACGAACACTGTTGGATAATTCGACGCTCCTGTACGGCGCGACGCTCGGTGACGGTAATGAACATGAGCGGCATGACTTACCAACACTCATCGCAGGCCGTGGTGGTAATACGATTAAATCCGGGCGGGTGCTTGATTTTTCTGAACCAACCGACCTATCGAACTTACACCTTTCATTACTACAACGAGTTGGAGTCCCCGTAGACTCGTTCGGGAATAGCGCCACACCGATGCGCGAACTCGACGCCTAGGGAGTCAGACGCTGGACATTCACGCTATCCACTGCCCTTCTTGCGGAGAACCCCTTGACGTGGCGATTGATTGGTCGGTGAATCGACAAGAATATGTTGAGGACTGTCAGGTGTGTTGTCGGCCGATGGTTTTACAGATAACCATCGACGCAGAACGAAATACAGATATAACTGTTCGCGTCGAAACTGACTGACACGGCCTAAAAAAGAAAACGCCGGCCTCGAGCTATCGAGACCGGCGTTGATTCAGTGCCCTCGCTACCAGCGAGAACCGATATAGGTTGTTCGATCTAGACCGGAACCACGGCTTCTGCCGCCGGCCCCTTCGGGGACTCCACAACTTCGAACTCGACCTTTTGTCCTTCAACCAAGCTCTTAAACCCCTCACCCTGGATGGCCGAGAAGTGAACGAACACATCCTTCTGTCCGTCGTCCCGCGTTAAGAAGCCAAAACCCTTACTATCGTTAAACCATTTTACTGTTCCGGTTACTGCCATGTTACGTACTCCAGTCAAAAAAAATAAACTAAAAACAAAAACTTAACTCAGCACCATACAACGAAAAGGCTGGCCTTGGCCAATCCTAAACGCAGACGCACCAATTCCAGTAGAGTTGTCAACTAGATGTCCCTAGTGGATTGGGAGGAGTTTTATGTATCGCGCACTTATCACTTTCCGTTCGGTCAAACTCGCCCTGTGGCTGTTGGTGATCGTGATTACACTCTCAGGTACAACTCTCCTGAGCCAGAACCGGCGCGGCGCATCGTCACTCCGTGGTGTTCCGGCACTCCCACCACCTGAAAGCCCGGTTGTGCTCTACACCGCCGAACACCCCCGCATTCGTGTGGTCCCGATTGTGAGTGGACTAGAACATCCGTGGGGTATTGCATTTCGCCGCAACGGCGACATCCTTGTGACAGAGCGCGACCGTGGCACCCTCCGTGTAATTCGAAATGGTCAGCTACTTGACCGTGATATCCCAGGAGTTCCAGAGGTCTACACCGGAGTTCGCCTTTCCGGCTTGATGGATGTTGCCGTTCACCCTGAAGACGACACGCTCGTTTACTTGACCTATTCAAAACCAGAAGAGCGTGATGGGCAACGCGGTGCTACAGTCGCGCTGGCCCGTGGCCGACTTGACGCCGGGGCAGGGGCACTGACCGAAGTACGAGACATTTTTGTAGCTGACGGATGGGGCAGCGGCATATCGGCATCTCGATTACATTGGGCGGCCGACGGCAAATTATTCATGAGCGTCGGCGGCGCGTTCCAATTCGCTGAAACGGGTGCTTACGCGCAGGACTCAACGACCCACTTCGGAAAACTCCTACGCTTAAATGACGACGGAACCGCACCCGACGACAACCCCTTTGTGAACAACGCCGACTACCTTCCAGAAATTTATTCAATGGGACACCGCAACCAACTCGGGATCGCGTTTCATCCCGAGACAGGTGACTTATGGGCAACGGAAAACGGACCCCAAGGTGGAGACGAAGCCAATATTATCAAGCCTGGAATGAACTACGGCTGGCCCATCGCATCCTATAGTCGACAATACTCAGGCCTCCCTTCCTCAGAAACCCCATGGCTTGCTGAATTTGAAAGCCCTGAAGTCGTCTGGTGGCCATCCATCGCGCCCTCAGGATTGACGTTTTATACGGGCGAGCAATTCCCAGCCTGGAAGGGGAATTTGTTCGTCGGATCAATGATGCTTGGTCGAATGCAACACACCGGACACCTTGAACGGATCGTGTTCAACCGCCGAGGCCAGGAAATACGGCGTGAATCATTACTTACCGAATTAAAACAGCGCATCCGAGACGTTCAACAAGGTCCTGATGGCTACCTCTACGTGTTAACTGAAGAGGACAACTCTGTTCTCCTACGGATCGAACCGGCCCGAGCAATTACCGAATGGCCTGGCACGATCGTGCCAGCAGTCCGCCTGAACGAGGCACGCATCGAACCGTTACCAGAATCATCGTGGACGGCTAACCAACAAACCGTTGCAGCTAAATATGCGTCAGGCCGAAGTTCACGCAATGTACTTGAGACGCTTATCAAACAACCAGCACTCGCCGATCGTGTTTTTCCGTTTATGCAATACGTAGCGAATGACTCAACACTCTCACCCCGACATCGTTCGCTTTTAATTCTACGCACCGCCTGGCTGACACAAAGTGCAAATATCTGGGCGACTCATGCAAGCCGTGCACTGGAAGTCGGTCTCACTCAAGACGAGATTCGGCGAATCGCCCAAGGCCCGAATGATGGTTGGAACGAGTTCGAAGCTATTCTGATTGGACTGGCAGATGAATTGTTTCGAAATTCATCCGTCACCAACATCACCTGGGAGCAACTTGCAACGGAGTACTCAGCGCAAAATCTTGTTGACGCCGTCATCACAGTTGCCGAAATTACGACTGAAGCAATCCTCTTTAATTCATTAGGCATCCAAGCAGACACTGACGCGACAGAACTCATCCCAACGAATGATGTTGGGTATAGCGTTGTAGTTCCAGATCCTGATCCACCGCTCACGAGTCCACGGATCGAACCGGTTGAAGGCGACGGCATCCGTGTTGGAAGAACGCTCCAACAACACCCCGATTTGCATACCCAATGGTACGCCAACGAACGCTATATCCTGAGTCCAGAACGGTCTCGATTGACGCCGCATGATCGTGAGCTCCTTATCCTACGGACCGGATGGAATGCCCAAGCAGTCTACGAGTGGGCAAAACATGTCGGAAGTGTCGGACGTGCACGAGACCACGGTTTAGACCCCGTGTGGATCGCCCAAGGAGGCGACGCCTCCGGTTGGAATCCTCAAGAACTCAGTCTCATCGATGCAGCAAACGAAATGTACCGCGACACCATGATCTCTGATGACACCTGGGCGGCCTTATCAGCGTCGTATGATGA
>CAUZRA010000013.1:0-12553 GCA_963582035.1 Vicinamibacteria bacterium
GGCTTCCTGATGCGTTCGTGGGTTCTCCCACGTTCGGTCAAATCCTTGCTGCGAGCCAAGCACGACGAGTGCAAGTGGGAATGAAATTAATTTTCTAGCTGCATCATGACGTCGTTTGAATTTGAATTTCCCACAAGACTGGTCTTCGGATCTGGCACAATCAACCGTATCGGTGAGGTTACTCGTGGACTTGACTGTTCGAGACCACTCTTAGTCGCAGACCCAGGAATCAGGGACGCCGGACATGTCGATGCCGTCGTCAATCTTCTTACGGACGCTGGTCTAAACGTTGAGGTGTTCGACCAGTTCGGGGTTAACCCGGATTCGACCATGGTCGACCGAGGAGTATCGTTTGCCACATCTCTAAACCGCGACTCAATAATAGGCCTGGGCGGTGGTAGCTCTCTTGATTGTGCCAAAGGCATCAACCTCATTTTGACGAATGGCGGTCAGATTGCCGATTATCGAGGTTACGGTCACGCCCAGAAACCTCTTCTCCCAATGGTCGCGATTCCGACAACCGCAGGAACCGGATCAGAAGCACAGAGCTATGCAGTTATTTCAGACTCGACCACCCATCTAAAAATGGCGTGTGGCGACCCTAAGCTAGCTTTCGCGGCAGCAATTCTTGACCCCGAACTTACCCTTTCGCAACCAACAGAAGTCACCGCGTCGGCTGGATTTGATGCCATTGCACACGCAGTAGAAACCGCTGTGACGACACGTCGTACAGAACTATCTATGCTTTTTTCGAGAGAAGCATTTCGACTCTTGAACACAAATTATGAACGTGTACTCGTTCAGCCGAGCGACCTAGATGCGAGAGGTGCGATGCATCTCGGTTCGTTCTATGCCGGCATCGCGATTGAGCAATCCATGTTGGGTGCAGCTCATGCCTGTGCGAATCCATTGACAGCGCAATACCAATTGACCCACGGCGTTGCGCTCGCGATTCTATTACCACACGTTGTACGCTGGAATACTCAGAAGAATGACTCGCTCTACGCTGGCCTGGTTGACTCAGATATACCGTCAGATCAAGCGGGTACTCGATTGGCTGAACGACTAGCTGACCTTAGTAGGGCTGGCGGATTTCCTACCGATCTTCAAACTGCAGGTATCCAAATGGATGATCTTGCTAGCCTGGCGGAATCCGCTGGGGCACAATGGACAGGAACGTTTAATCCACGACCATTCAGCGAGAGCGAAGCATTGGAGGTGTATCAATGTGCCTACTGAAGAAATACTCAACCAAAACAGCCTTTGCCATGCTGTGTGTGCTCCTGTTGACCGTAGTCCACGTTCAGCACGCGCAGGGTCAAAACAGCGCCCCGGCGGACGCCTGGACACAATTTCGAGGCACCGAAAATCTCAGTGGTATCTCTTCCTCATCAATCTCGGACAACCCGCAACTCCTCTGGTCCTACGAGGCGAGCGAATCGATCGATTCTTCAGCCGCGATCGCCAATGGTACGGTTTTCGTTGGAACGTACTCGGGCGAACTAGTAGCATTGAACCTTGAGGATGGCGCCGTTAAATGGACCTATCAAGCCAGTGATCGGATGGGAATTGGTGAATCATCTCCCGCGGTCGGTAATAATTTAGTTTTTATTGGCGATTTAGCAGGCGTCTTGCATGCCGTCGATACCAATACGGGTGAGGCTGCATGGACATACGCGACCCAAGGCGAAATCAAATCGTCGCCAGTTCTGTCTGGAGACCACGTACTCATTGGTTCCTACGATGGGTTCCTCTATGGACTGACTGCTGAAACAGGCGAGCTCCAGTGGAAATTAGAAACCCAGAATTACGTCCACGCCACGCCAGCCGTCTTTGACGGCATCGCCTACTTCGGTGGCTGTGATGAAGCCTTTCACGGCGTCCGCGTCGAAGATGGCACGGAGGTCGTTAGCCTCTCAGCCGGAGCCTATACTGCTGCCTCGCCTGTCATTAAAGACGGTCGCGCCTACTTTGGGACGTTCGACAACGAAGTAATTGGACTGGATCTTTCCACGCATGACGTCCTCTGGCGCTACGAACATCCGGACCGGCACTTTCCCTTTTACTCCTCCGCACTCACCATTGACGGCACTGTCGTAATCGGAGGACGAGACCGGATGGTGCACGCAATCGACGAAAGCACTGGCGCCGGCCTCTGGACCTTCATGACGCGTGCACGCGTCGACTCGTCACCCGCCGCTGCAAACGGTCGTGTCTATATCGGGTCAGGAGACGGTCGTTTCTATATTCTCGACCTCGAAACCGGCGAGAAAATATGGGAGTTTGATACTGGTGCACCTCTCTCGGCATCTCCAGCACTTGCCGACGGAAAGATCGTAATTGGTTCGCAGGATGGTGTGCTGTACTGCTTTGGCTGATACCCCACCCACAAGTTCGACTATAGTGAATGCTAATGAGCAATACCGAAAACGCGGCCGTTGCCGGCGCAACGAATACCGACGTTGGAAGCTACTTCGTTGCAAACTACCCACCGTTTTCAGTCTGGACCCCGGAGGCCGCTGAAGACATTGCTCGACCGGCACTCTCAGCCAAACCGGCTGACATCCCTCTCGGGTTGTATCTCCATATTCCTTTTTGTCGCAAACGCTGTCACTTCTGTTACTTTCGCGTCTACACTGATAAAAACGCGAGCGAGGTTCAAGCGTATCTCGACACCCTGGCCAAAGAATGGGAACTGTACGGAAGTCAGCCGGCCATTGCTGAACGTCCCTTAGATTTCATCTATTTTGGAGGCGGCACTCCGTCATTCTTGTCGGTTCGACAACTGCAGGGTCTCGTTGATCGGCTTTCGGCTGTTCGGTCGTGGTCGACCGCCAGTGAAATCACCTTTGAGTGCGAACCAGGCACACTTACAGAAGCAAAGCTTCGCGCCATTCGAAACATGGGCGTCACACGTCTTAGTCTCGGCATCGAACATTTCGACGATGAGGTTCTTCAACTCAACGGCCGTGCTCACCGCTCAGCAGAAATATTCCGTGCGTACGAGTTTGCGCGTACCATCGGGTTTCCTCAGATCAATATTGACCTAATCGCCGGCATGCTCGGCGATACGAATGACAAGTGGAACAACGCGATTGAACAAACGCTTGCACTTGAGCCGGATAGCGTAACCATCTACCAGATGGAACTACCGTTCAATACAACGATCAGTAGTGATTTGATCAATGAAACGGGTCAATTCACTCACGCCGTTGCGTCATGGGAGACCAAGCGTCGCTGGGTTGACGAAGCATTCGCAGCACTGGAACGAGCGGGTTACACCATCGGTAGTGCGTACACGGCTGTAAAAGATCCTGCCAAAACAACCTTTGTCTACCGTGACCGTCTCTGGCAGGGCGCCGACCTCGCTGGTCTCGGTGTGGCGTCGTTTGGGCATATTAACGGCGTGCACATGCAAAACCTCGATTCATGGGGAACGTACGCGGCTGCAGTCGAGGCCGGCAATATACCGCTCAATCGTGCGTATCGCCCGACCGACGAAGAGCGACTAATTCGAGAGCTTGTCCTGCAACTTAAACGAGGTTCGATCCGCCCAGATTATTTCAAGAACAAGTATCACATTGATGTGCAATCGCATTTCAAAAAACCATTCGCCACACTAAAGGACGATGGTTATCTGGCTGAATCGTCTCCTGATATTGTTCAGTTGTCTCGAGATGGACTACTTCGTGTGGACAGTTTACTTCCACGGTTTTTCCTTCCCGCCCATACTGAAATTCGTTACACATAAGTGACCCTATCCGCGACGCGAATGGCCAAAACTCGTCCAAAATCAAAACCACGCGGAGTCAATCCACTGTACCCGCTCGACCTTGTTTACCGCCGTGCGGGGATCGAACCACCAAAAATCAAGATCGTGCAACCGTCGGATATTCCTCTGCCGTACCAATCACTCTTAGTTCACGACACCGATATGACGTTGACACTTGAACGCCACTTTGGTGGGCAGGTAGCACTCCGGTCCCTGTCGACATTTACAAGCGGGTCGTCGTACTTCCGGCGAGTGCTCCTCGTGCAGGAATACGCTGGACAACCCGTAGAAATGGGTGCCATCAGAATAAAACTTGGCGCCTTTAGTGACACGCTGCGCCGGAAAATTTTACGAAATGAGATTCCGCTTGGACGTATCCTCCGGGATGGCCGTTTCGACTATTCAAGTCGGGTAATGGCCTACCTGGAAGTCACACCAAATTCAGAGATGATGGGGGTCTTTTGGATGCGTGAGCCTCGAGTACTGTACGGTCGTCGCACGGAAATCGTCCGAAACGGATCGAAAATTGGTGATATTGTGGAAGTATTGCCGCTCGTCATACGGTAATAACTAATCCCAATGACCCTAGAGCATCAATACGATTGTGTCGTCGTCGGTGGCGGTCCAGCCGGCGCAACTGCAGCAACCATTCTCGCCCAGTACGGACGTCGGACAGCTGTCGTTGAACGGGAACAATTCCCGCGCTATCACGTCGGCGAATCATTGATGCCATATACATGGTTCACTTTCAAGAGATTGGGCGTCTTAGATTGGTTTGAAGAGGCAGCATGCCCCAAGAAATACAGCGTGCAATTCGTCTCCACAACGGGCGAGGTCTCACAACCGTTCTACTTCTTCGAAACAATTAAGCATGAGTGTTCGACAACATGGCAGGTAAGAAGAAATGACTTCGATCGCATGCTGCTCGATAACGCACAAGCCAAGGGTGCATCAATACATCAGGGTGTCACTATTCGTGAACCAATTATGCATGGCACGAAAGTCGCCGGCGTTCGTGGCACCATGGCTGATGGTGCACCTGCGATATTTCATGCCGACGCCGTTATTGACGCTTCAGGGCGGGACACATTTCTCGCGTCGAAACTCGGTTGGAAGAAACGTGACGCGGACCTCAATAAAATTGCCATCTTTAGCTATTACAAAGGGGCGACACGAGACTCGGGACTCGACGAAGGTGCCACAACGGTTGCGTATGTCCCTGAAAAAGGTTGGTTTTGGTACATTCCGCTCCCAGACGACACCGTCAGCGTAGGAATCGTCGCGGAATCAGACTATCTATACCGAGACACACGTGACCCCAAATTAATCTTCGAACGCGAAGTGAAAGATTGCGTATGGATCAACGACCATCTCAGCACCGGTTGTCGAATCGAACCAGTCCGAGTTACGGGAGAATTTTCTTATCGCGCCGACAAGATTGGTGGCGACGGTTTTTGTTTGGCCGGTGACGCCTTTTCGTTTCTCGACCCAGTCTTCTCAACTGGGGTGTTTATGGCCCTTAAAAGTGGTGAAATGGCGGCAGATGCCGTGCACTGTGGTCTCACAGGTGGCGCGATCACGGAAGCGACCTTTGTAGAGTACCAGCGTGATATGCAGTGGGCTCTCGACCAGTTCCGACAGCTCGTTCTGTCATTTTACAACCAAGACTTCAGCTTTAGAGACTTCATCAAGGCTCATCCCCATCTGCACCCTCAACTTGTCGACGCACTTGTTGGTAACGTTTTCGCTGACCTCAAGCCATTATTTGAAGCGCTTCAAGAATTTTCTGCGCGTACATCTCACACTGAGACGATGGCAGGCGCCTAAACAAACAGCAACCACATTCTATGCCTCCGGTCGTTACAATACGGTCGTGACAACAAGCGAATACCGCCTCACACGCCGGGTTCATTTCTACGAGACTGACAAAGCAGGAATCGTTCATTTCTCATGCTTTTATCGCTACATGGAAGAAGCTGAGCATGCACTATGGCGAACGGCAGGGCTCAGCATCGCACCGCCGAATGCGTCGGTCGGTTTTCCGCGTGTGGCCGCAGATTTCAAATTTCTCAAACCTTTACGTTTCGAAGACAAATTCGAAGTGCATATCTGCATCGCAGATATCAGTGAGAAGAGGATTCGTTATGCCGCAACCGTCACGAAAGATGGGGACAGAATCGCGACGGGAAGTATGACGATCGCCTGTGTAACGAAGCGTCCTGGAGAACCTCTGAGATCAACGCCAATCCCAACTGCCATCGCCGATCATTTTTCCGTTTTTCGAACCAACACCAACGAATGAAAACCGCTATGCCTAAGTTCCCTGAAATTGAGTACGCATCGCGAGAAACACTCATAGCACACCAAAGCAAGCACCTAGCCACGCTCATCGGTGGACTTCTCGGTCGTAATCCGTTCTATACCAAGAAACTAGCCCGTGCGAACGTTGACGTTAAGCAGCTCAACTTTCCCAACGACCTTTCATTGCTCCCGTTCACGACCAAATCAGAATTAATCGCTGACCAAACTGCGGCACCGCCATGGGGGACAGCGCTATCGGAACCGATTACCCATTACACCCGATACAACCAAACATCCTCCACAACCGGCACCCCACTACGATGGATCGATACTGCTGAAAGTTGGCAGTGGATGCTCGACTGCTGGAAAGCGGTATACCGAGCTGCTCGCGTGTCTGACGAAGATCGCATTTTCTTTCCCTTCTCATTCGGACCGTTCCTGGGCTTCTGGACTGGCTTCGATGCCGCAACCCAAATCGGTGCACATGCAATCCCGTCCGGTGGGATGACAAGTCACTCTCGACTCACACTAATCGATACCGTGCAGCCAACCGTTGTCTGCTGTACACCGACCTACGCCCTTCGCCTGCTTGATGTGGCTCAGGAAATAGGTCTTTCGCTCAGCAGTAATAGCGTTGGCGTAGTCATCGTCGCGGGTGAACCGGGCGGGAGTATTCCCGCAACACGAAAACGGATCGAAGACGGGTGGGGAGCGCGTGTTATTGACCACTATGGTCTTACAGAGGTTGGACCGATCGGATTTGAATGCTGGCAATCGCCAGGATCGATTCACATCAATGAGCAGGGATACATTGCTGAAATAATTGACCCAAAAACGTGTAAACCCATTCCAGACGGTCAACAGGGGGAACTGGTAATCACTAACCTCGGACGAATTGGTAGTCCGGTAATCCGTTATCGAACACGTGACCTTGTCGTTAGAGCACTGGCCCCGTGCACCTGCGGGCGCACATTCGCACGACTGGTCGGCGGCGTCACTGCTCGAGCTGATGACATGGTTAACGTTCGGGGCGTCAATGTCTACCCATCTGCAATCGAAGCCATCATCCTGAAAATACCAGAAGTCATTGAATACCGTTGCACGGTGAGAGGCGAGCCTTCAAACCGCTCGGTCTCTGTCGAAATTGAACCAACGGCAGCGGGCGACGCGGCCATCGTCGTGAGCCACGTCACTAATCAAATTCGTCAGGCGCTGGGATTAACTGTTCTGGTTCAATCCGTAGAAACCGGGTCGCTCCCCCGATTTGAGATGAAGGCACGTCGGTTTCTTGTTGAGTAGATAGAGCTGAACGACCCAGCCGTAGTACCATTGGTGGTTAATTTGTCTAGGAGGCTGGAAGTCTTGCGTCAATACCTGTGGAGTCTGTCAATAATTATTCTGGCCGCAGCATCGTGGAATTGCGGCGGTAGTAGTAGTGACGACGGGGACACAGCTGTGTCTCGACAATTTCTTAGTATGGGGACCGCACCACCTGGCGGCGCATTTTTCGTGGTCGGAAGTGCCCTTGCCGAAGTCATTAACCAAACAGGTAGTGACCTCGGCTATAACGTGACAGCCGAAGCCACAAGTGGTTCCCAAGAAAACATAAGACGTCTGGCGAGCGGTGAACTTGAATTTTCCCTGTCGAACGCCGCCATTACGTACTTTGCCGCTCGAGGCGGTGAAGGATGGGACAGGGCCTATCCGGTACGGTCGGTGATGACTCTCGCACCAAACATCGCACTATTCGTGACACAGCCTGATTCTGGCATCACAACCCTGGCAGACATGCGCGGACACCGCGTCACGGTTGGCCCCGCCGGAGCTGGATTTGAATTCTTTATTAGACCACTTCTTGAAGCGCATGGCATTACATACGATGATTTTTCACCGTTAAATGCCACCCAGCAGGGTGCCGTAGACATGCTTACGGATGGCTCAGCGGACGCCACCTTCCTAGGTGGAGCGGTTCCAACAGCATCCATTACTCAAGCCGCAGCATCGATGGACATCACCTTCCTTCCCTACGGTGACGCAGAGAAGGAGGAGTTGGTTAATGAATATCTATTTTTTAGACCAGCAACCATTCCTGCTGATACCTACCGTGGTCAAACGGAACCGTTCGAAGGCCTTGACGTTGGGTCGATGCATCTCATCACTTCGACAGATACCTCGGACGAACTCGTCTACTCCATCACCAAGCTGCTTTATGACAATCGTGAGCTGGTCATTGAGAGACATGCCGCGGGTCGGGCGATCAATCCAAGCAACGTAGTTCGAGACACTGGCACAGAGTTTCATCCTGGTGCGATTCGTTTTTATCGCGAAATCGGGATCTGGCCCCAATAAGCATTAGTGAGTTCTCAAACCTTGGCCTCGGACAATTCTTCGACAGATATCCGGCAAGTGCTCAGCCGAGCGATCAGTGTGCTCCTCTGCCTGTTTACGCTTGCGGAGGTGAACTATCCGATGCTGGGGCCACAGAGTCGGCTGGCTCTCTTCGCCGGTCTTGGGCTTGTTCTTTGCTTCTTGAACATCCCACTTCATTCTTCACTGAAGTCGAATGTATTGGTCCGCCGTAGTGATTCAGTATTCGCACTGCTCGCTGCACTCTGTTGCGGTTACATTGTCGTCCAAAGTGACCCGATCTTTGATAGATGGTGGATTGGGGGGCAATCTCTCGGCAACCGAGCCGGATTTGAAACGGGATTGGATACGACCGTCGGACTTGTTGGACTATTACTCGTCGTCGAAGCCGCTCGCCGAGCCCTCGGAGCGGCACTGCCAATTCTTGCCGGATCTTTTCTTCTCTATGGCTATCTCGGAGCCTCATTTCCAGACTGGTTGTTTCCGCATCGTGGTTATCCCATTGAACGGATTGTTGCGCAAACATTCCTGCACAGCCAAGGCATCTTTGGGATGGCCCTTGGCGTCATGTTTACTTATGTTTTTCTGTTTGTTATCTTCGGTGCTTTTCTTGAAGCAACTGGCGCCACGCGATTCATTGTGGATTTTGCGCAGCGCATGTTCGGCCGCAGTGCCGGGGGACCAGCAAAGGTCGCGGTTCTCAGCAGCGGATTAATGGGCTCTCTCTCTGGTAGTGCCGTTGCCAACACTGCTACAACCGGAACCTTTACGATCCCAATGATGCGGAGTGCCGGCTTCCAGCCAGTAACCGCGGCGGGAATTCAAGCTGCTGCCAGTTCTGGTGGTGCGCTCATGCCCCCCGTCATGGGCGCTGGGGCGTACATGATGCTGGAAATGGTTCAACCTCCAGGTGGTTACCTGGAAATTGTTCGTGCCGCGTTGATCCCTGCCTTACTGTATTACCTCTCTCTACTACTTATCGTCCACCTACACGCCCGTCGAATGTCGATCGCCACTGACGGTGTCGCAACTACTAACGACGATACTTCTACTCAGGCAGACAATCCCGGCGGCTCAAGGATGCAAGGAATCGTTTTTGGGGCAGCCCTTGGAAGCCTTATCCTGTTTCTGATCTTAGGCTACACCCCTTTTCGGGCTGTCACTCTATCACTCGTCACAATCGTCATCGTCAGTAGCTTGAGTCAGGCTACTCGCCTTGAGCCACGGCGCACACTAAATGGCCTTATCGCATCCGCACGGGGCGTGATCCCACTTATCGCAGCGGCGGCATGTGTCGGAATTATCATCGGTATCGTCACACTCACCGGTATTGGCACACGACTGCCGGCAACCATCATTCCACTCGCTGAACAAAGCCTTTTTCTGGCGCTTGTTCTCATCATGGTGTCGTCGATCATTCTCGGGATGGGCTTACCGTCAGCCGTTTGTTATCTTCTTATGGCAACACTGATTGGACCAGTACTCAATAATCTCGGCGTCATCCCACTCGCGGCACATCTTTTTATTTTTTATTTTGGGATGATGTCCATGGTGACACCCCCAGTCGCCCTAGCCGCGTACGCGGCAGCGTCGATTGCCGGCACAAAAATTATGCCAACAGGTTTTGCTGCGTTCAAATATGCATTAGTCGGATTCACCCTGCCGTACATGTTTATCTACCGACCAGAACTTCTCATGATGACCGAGACTGGCGATCCGGCCGGCTGGGGGCAAATGCTGATCCCTGTCAGTATCGCCGTCCTCGGTGTAACGTGCTTCGCCGCCGGAATTGCCGGACAGCTTCGGAACCCGCTCGGAGTGGGTCTTCGTGTCTTGATCTTCAGTGCAGCCGCTTTGCTTCTTGCACCTGGTCCATCAGTTACCCTCGCTGGGTTCGACTGGCCGGTGTTCGACCTGGCCGGAATCGTGTTCTTCGGTATCGTATTTTCAGCTAATCACGATCGAAGGAAATGATCATGTTGACGTTCAATTCCAGACGCTATTCGCTTTACTGATCTAACTGGTCTGAAACATTAAGTATTGCCAGGCTTTTGCTGCGCCAGCGTAAGAACATTATGAAAGCCATCAGAAAACACGTACTTCTTATAGGGGCCGCGTGGCTCTGTTTAATCTCATCGGCCATTGGACAGTCTTCCCAGGCCGAGATCACGATTCCAGAATCAATTCCAATTTTTCCGCTGCAAGACATCATGCTATTTCCAGGGGCGTCACGCCCGCTTCATATTTTTGAACCGCGCTATCGAGACATGATTGCTGACGCAATGGAAGGCGACCGTATTATCGGAATGGTCATGCTCAAACCAAACAACGAAAATAATTACGACGGGAATCCACCCATCTACGATATTGGCTGCGCGGGAATACTCTCGAATATCGAACGACTTTCAGACGGGCGCTACAACGTGATTGTGCAGGGTCTTAAGCGATTCCGTATTACCGGTGAAGACCAACGTAAAACCTATCGAATCGCATCGATTAACGTGCTCGACGAGGTGTTCTCTGAAGCAGACCGAGCAACACTACTTACCCAGCGACCCTTACTTCTCGAATTACTATCATTCGTTGCGCCGGGTCAGAAACCAACAGTCGATGAAATTCCAGACGACATGCTTGTTAATGGACTGGCTCAGTTTCTTGGAATGAACCCTGCAGACCGTCTTGACTTGCTCCAACAAGAAGGGCCTCTAGCCCGATCGGATGCCTTGCTGTCACTTCTAGACCAGGGTGCATTGTCCCGTTAGTTCAGCAACAGCAAAATATGAAACACGTTAAACATTGTCCGACATGGCTATGACACAAGTTACTCAAAAAAATACGCGGCTCGCTCTAACAAGTCTCAATATCACGCAATTGCTTGTTCTTCTTTGCCTCGTCAGCGTACCGATATTTACTGCCAGTGCACATATGCAGGAAGTTAGTGACCCGGCAGCAAATGACCTTCCTAACCCCAATCCGACAATACTCACCAACTGGGGAGTCTTACCCGATGGGCGCGACTGGGGTTCCACAGCAGGAGTCGACATCGATCCAGACGGGCATATTTGGACTTATGACCGGTGCGGTGCGGTCGGACTGACAGGGGGATGCGACACGTCCGACGTCGAGCCTATTCTGAAATTAAATCGTGACACCGGTGAAGTTATGGCCAGTTTCGGCACAGGCCTCTTTGTACTTCCTCATGGTTTGCATGTCGATGCTGATGGAAACGTCTGGGTCACTGATTCCATGGGAAATGAAACCGGCACCAAAGGACATCAGGTCTTTAAATTTAGCCCGCAGGGCGACATCCTGCTAGAACTGGGAAAAGCCGGCGTGCCTGGTCGTTCTCCCGGCCTACTGAACGAACCATGCGACGTCATCACGACGCCGAATGGTGACATCTTTGTTGCTGATGGACACAGCGGACAGTTCGGTGCGAAACCTCCAGGGAAAACGGGAAGGATCCTGAAGTTTGATAAAAACGGAACCTTCATCAAGGAATGGGGGGAAATCGGTGAAGGCCCTGGTGAGTTCAAAACACCACACGCCCTCGCGATGGATTCTCAAGGTCGACTCTTTGTCGCGGACCGTGGCAATCACAGAATTCAGATCTTTGACCAAGATGGAAACTATCTTGATTCATACTATCAGTTCAGTCGTATTAGTGGCCTCTTCATCACGCCAGACGACATGCTATACGCCATTGATTCAGAGTCGAGTCCTGACCGTCACCCGGATTGGCAAACTGGTATTCGTGTCGGCAGTGTGACGGAAGACCGGGTCACAGCCTTTATTCCGCCACATCAAACCGGTGAACCCCACGGAGCCGCCGGGGAAGGTGTCGCCGTCGATCACGATGGAAATGTCTATGGAGCCGAAGGGCCCATTTCTCGTGCGACGGCAGAAGGCGGTCTGACAAAGTATTTGCGCTGACAGCGACACTAATTACTTCGGAACATCTAATGAAACGTTATCAATACGTTTTACCCGCAATCCTGCTGCTGTGTAACTCTGCCCCACCGGTTCTTCTGGCGCAAGACGCTCCTCATCATGTTGTCGTCCTGAGTCACGACACTAACGATGTGCGTCTACCGATGACACTGGAAGCAATCA
>CAUZRA010000014.1:0-12278 GCA_963582035.1 Vicinamibacteria bacterium
CCTCGCTTCCATTCACCATTTCCACGTCGATGATTTGACTCGGAGTCGGTCCCGTACAACATATCGTTTTCATCGATGAAAATACCGCTGAGGCGAGAAAACTGATGCCATTCCTCAAGGAAGTTTCCTTCTTGATCAAAGATCTGAATGCGATTGTTACTCCGATCGGCGACAAATAGCCGACCTTGAGAATCAAAAGCCAATCCATGCGGGACACCGAACTGACCGGGCTGGGTGCCAGGTTCACCCCACGCCTTAATAAAATTCCCCGCCGCGTCAAATTTTACGATGCGTGCATTCGAATCTCCGCCATGGCCATCACCCACGTAAATACTGCCATCAGGTCCTACCACCACGTCTGACGGTTGATTAAAGTGTGACCCATCGGCACCAGCGACACCAGCAGTACCCAATGACAGTAACAGGTCACCATTTGGGCTGAACTTATGGACTTGATGTCCTTTGCCTCCTCCGCCTCGGGCATCCGTCACCCACACAGAACCGTCAGCGTGAACGTAAAACCCATGGGGCCAGTTCATCGTCCCTGCCCCAAAACTGCTAACAAGATGCCCGGATGCATCAAATTTTAAAATTGGATCAAGAGTCGATCCTTCACAGGCGTTGGCTTCGCAACGATCGGCAATCCATATGTGTTTTCCGTCAGGATCAATGTCGACCGCACTGGTCGCCCCCCACGTCCTCGACCCCGGCATCTTTGCCCAACCTACGACCGTGGTGTACGGATTCGGAAGATCGTTTGTTGGGCCGGTCTGCGAACCTGCCGTCGTTGATGACGCGTCGGCCAGAGCGGAAGGCTCGGTCCTCTCCGACGCACGATTCGGCGTCTCGACAGGTTCTGCGCTGACCGCGGTCTCAGTGGATGGCGGAACGACTGGCTGCAAGTTTCGAACACAAGACCAACTCAATGCGCCCATGACGATCAGTCCAGTTAATAACGTGTTTCTCGCGTACCACATTCAGTTTCTCCTTCGTGCACGTATCATCAATGTCCTGCTTTTTAGGTGTAAATAATGAATTCCAATAAATTACCGTCCGGGTCACGAATATAGCGACTCGTGCCCGTATCAACACCAAGACTGCGACCGCCTTGGCGTGGTGCCGGCCCTTCAATAACCGTCGCCCCAACTCGTTCAAGTTGCAGCTCTAATTCACGCTCACTCCCGCCCCAGACAAAACAAAAGTCGCCACACGGCGGTATTGCTTCTGATGCCCGGAGTGCGAAGTCACCACTTTCCCATAGCTCAGGGCGGTGAAAATTAATCTTGCTGTTACCAAAATGAACCGAGCAGATCCGATCGCCCTCGTTCACATGGAATCCGAGTGCCCTATAAAACGCTACCATCTCGGTCGTATTCCGCATTGGCACCGCTACATGATCAAATCGAACCAAGTGTGCAGAAACCTGATTCTGAGCGACACTCACGTTGTTTGATATACCGGCCATCGTTACACCTCCGACAACAGTAGCTTTTAAAAAACGCCGCCGCGACAAACCACCCCTTTGCCCCCGATGTGTCTGCTGTTCTGGCACAAGCCCCCCCCCCGTCTCTGCCAACTATCATCGCTCATCAGCGGGTTCGTTGTGAATCAAACTTAACGGTTACGGAAATACCAAGGCAGGCTATGATTTCCTCATGCGTTCGGCCGTAATGACCGTGGTCTTACCCTTACTGTGTTTCATAGCCACCTCTGTTGGCACGAAAGCACAGGAGGCAACCGCATGGTCTCAGTGGGGAGGCCCGCATCGAAACTTCATTACAGACGTCACAGGCCTAGCGGATAGCTGGCCCGATGGTGGACCACCTGTTCTATGGAGTCGCACTCTCGGAACTGGTCATTCATCAATCATCTCCGGAAATGATCGTCTCTTTACGATGTACCGCGTCGGTAACGGTCAGGGCCGCGAAGGACCATGGGAATCTGAGGAAACCGTTATCGCATTAGACGCACGGACAGGCAAAACGCTCTGGGAACATACGTATCCGTCAAAGCTTGAAGACACGAGCTTCGGATCCGGCCCCCACGCAACGCCATTGCTCGTGGAAAATCGCGTCTTCACCGGTGGGACCAATAAACAGCTATACGCATTCGATGCTGACACTGGTGATGTGCTCTGGTCACACAATCTCGTAACCGACTTTAATGCACCGCCACTCCTGATCCGCCCTCGTGTTAAATCCGGATATGGTTGTAGTCCACTCGCATACAAAGACACCGTGATCTGCTCGGTTGGCGGACCAGGGCAATCGGTCATGGCCTTCCGACAAACGGACGGGAGCGTCGTCTGGACCGGCGGAGATTTTCTCGTGTCTGAAGCACCACCGGTTCTTATCAATGTTAGCGGCCAAATTCAGTTAGTCGTATTCGGTGGCGGAACGGTCAACGGCATGGACCCAGACAACGGAAACGTGCTCTGGACACATCCACATGACCCAGGAAACGACTTTAATTTCATGGCTCCACTATGGGGCGAAGACAACATTCTCTTCGTGTCCTCGGGTTACAAAACCGGTAGTCGTGCCCTCCGTCTGACGCGCGAGAGTGCCCATACAACCGTTGAGGAACTGTGGCTCGATCCACAACTCCAATTTATGTTCTTGAATCCATTACGAATTGGAAACTATATCTATGGAACCGATGGAACATTTGGCCCCTCCTTCGTAACGGGAGTTGACATCCATACGGGTGAAACCTTGTGGCAAGAACGGGGATTTGCCAGAGGAAGCATGCTCTACGCGGACGGCAAAGTCATCCTGATGGATGAAGACGGAGATTTGGCTTTGACGCGTATGACACCGGACGGAATGACCATCCTTGGACGTACCACTATTTTTCAGTCAACTTCTTGGTCTGCGCCAACACTGGTCGGTACAAAGCTGTACGTGCGTGACCGTGAAAAAATCATGGCTCTGGATCTTGGAGTTCTTCCGACCAACTAGCGGTGTTTCCGGTAAAACACCTCACCCTTGGTAGCCGTTGTCGCCTAATTGAACAAGCGTACCATCGGGATCGGTAAAGTACAACTGGTCACCACCTGACGTACGTGCTGCAGGATTTCGACTAACACGTGCCTCGTAACCAACTTCATCAAAACGCGCTTTAACTCGATCGGCATCGAAGTCGTCAACACCTATGCAGAAGTGATGCACACGTCCGGGCTGAGGAATGTTGTACACGCCGAGAAACCCATCAGACAGTCCCATATTAATACCGCCATTCGGTGGTCGGCTAACTACTTCGAGTCCTAACAATGACTGATAAAAATTCGCCGAGGCCTCAACATCAGAAACTGCAAGCGACACATGATTAATAGTGCGGCCTTGGGCTACCTGACCAACAGCAGTTTGCGCTGTCGTTGATTTCGCCGAAGTGACAGTAACAATTGCCGCGAGTGACGTAACGAGTTGTCGACGGGTCAGTTTACGTGCTTCGAATTGTTCAACAAGGTTTTTAATTTCCTGAGTCATTGCTCTCTCCCTTCGCCGCTAATCGAGCCGACGCATCTCTAAATCGACCCCGCCCTGATGTAAGATGAGCACCTCTACCAGGTCATTACCGAGTCGGAACGAAATTCTCGCATTCGTATCGCGATAAAAAAACTCCGTTTCTGATTCGGCAAAAATTTCGACGCCTTGTTGATCAGTCATTCGGGCTAATAACTGGTCACCATCCCTACTAATGCTGATTCCAAAACCGGGTTGTTCTTCGTATTCGCCAACGTAACGCGCCAATACGTCATCCGCAAGCGCCATAGCCGGACGCGTCTCCAGGTCAAGACCGACTTCACTGGTAATTTTGTTCGCACGTCGACCAAAGCCCTGTTGTTCAAAGAGCAAATGATCGACCTCTCGGGTATCTTCGCGAATCCCGAACATGATACGAAGCCCAGATTCAACCTCAATGAATTCAGTTTCTGAAGCAGGTACAAGCAACCGGGTTCCACGCCCAGGCGCACGCACATATATCCGATCACTGTCGACCAGAATCGTCAGTACATATGTCGGCGACAATTCGTATTGGCCGACGTAGCGACCAAGGAGCAGCGGGTCGACATGGATAGGACCTTGAGCATGCCCCGAACCCGGAATCCACAGCACCAACAGGACCAGAACCAAGCCTAGCGAACCCTGCCTAAACATCTTCCTAGTGGTCGGTCGCTCGTGCGGTTTCAACATTTGCAAACTACCTAGTACTTATCCAGACCCTCGGTCAGTTCGATATACGTACCGAAGGGATCAGTGAAAAAAGCAATGGCGATGCCAAGCTGGTCCAATTCTCGGTACGGAACATCAAACTCCACACCAGCAGATTCAAGCTGCCGACAGAAGGCTTCCAGATTCTCGATTTCAAACCCGATATGGTCGAGACTTCTGCCTTCAGTCCCTGCAAGCGATGCTGGATTCCCCGAATAGGTCAGGTTGACACCTGGCAAATCTGCCGCCTGAAAAGATCCACGCGTACCTGGAATCGCGCCGAATGTATCGACGTACCACGCTTTCATTGCATCAACATTATTTGTATCGAAATGAATGTGATGGAGAGCGATTGCTTCCTCCTGGTTACGGTCCTCAACTAGTTCAACTTTTACGTTATCGGGTGCCATAACGAACGCAATATAAGTATCTTGATTGTCTATGTACGCCATGTCGTCGACCACGGCCATCCCTGGTGGCAGTTCTTGCCGCGTGACAACAGGGAAACCTGCCGCACGCACCTTGCCGAGAGCAGCACGAACACTTGGCACACGGAACCCGATGTGATTGACCGCAGATCCTTTTGTACCACCAGTCGGCTCACGCTCCCGAACAAAAACATGGACGTTCGGAAACTTGTACATCTCAGACTGACCGAAGGCAGTCGGAATCCCCCCTAGCGTATTCGCCCAAAATCGCTTGTGTGCAGACAGATCAGTGCCGTTCACATGATGGTGCCCGTAGACGATTGGGCCATCACTTGCCGCATGCAACTGCGCCCATCCCACTGACGCGCTCCCGACAAAGAATGCTGTTGCAACAAAAAGAACCGTCGTCAGTTTCATCGTCTTCTCCCTCAGCAACGTACTCCACGCCTACTACCGAAATAGGTATGGGATTTTCCAAAAAAACGCTCGGTTGGTCCGTTATTGTCTAACAAAATAGACAACCCTATATAGATTAATGACATACAGCAATAAACAAAGACGTCCTCGATCATTACGGAAGGTACAATAAGTAAGATGCTGATTCGAACGGACAGTCGACACATACACCCAATTTTTGTCGCTTTTGGAATTTCCCTTGCCTTCTTTTCGGCTATTGTCCCGACAACCTTTGCGGAAACTGGCCAAACGGAGACACACGAGCCGCTCGTCACTGCACTTGGGACCCGTGCGCTAGACGTTGAGTACCAGCTCTGGTACTACGTAAACGTTGTGTTTGAGTCAGAAGTCACCCAGACAACAGACGGCTATGAATATCGTTACCGTCTGACAAACAAGGGTGACACTCAGGTCCGTGTCCAGTGGCGTGCATTGGAGGAAAGCGCGTTTGCTGACACAGTCGATACCATCGAAGAACTTCGAATGGGGTTACTTGAACCAGGCACTGTGTCAGACTGGCTTATCTTGACCAGTAGCACCGCACCACAGGTAAGTGAAAGTGCGGCCCGTATGTTCGGAAGCGCTCCTTCCGGAGAGGAAGCTGTTCAATTTAGCGGACCAGCTCCCGCATACGTCCCTCAATAGACATCTCACCGAACCACTCTCATCAATTACTCTGATAAGGATGGGGCTAATCATCACTCAGGATCAGGCTGAATCCCTTCCGCATCGATAACCTCACGTGCTAGCCTGAAGGCTTCGACACCCGCAGGAATGCCACAGTAAATCGCCACCTGGAGCAAAGTGTCACGTATTTCATCAAGACTGCAGCCGTTTCGTAGCGCGCCCCTCATGTGAACCTTAAACTCTTGGGGACGATTCAACGCCGCCATCATTGATAAATTATTCAGACTCCGCTGCTGGTCGCTGAGTGTCGACCGACCCCAGACCTTTCCCCAGCAATACTCACTGACCAATTCTTGGAACTCCGAATTGAACGTATCCACATTAGCTAGTGCGCGGTCTACATAATCATCACCAAGCACTCGTCGACGAATTTGCAAACCACTCTTATACAGATCCGTACTCATAATCCCTCGTTTTCTTAAAGCCTAGAACGATCTAGGGAACCAATCGACAGGCAAAATTATCAACCGTCCAGTTCTCTGAATCATCCGCGCCACCGACGGGGCCGGTATAAACCGCCCGTTCGGGAAAGGCACAGATGGGACGCTCATTATCCACGACACCGTCCGTCAGGTGTGTAGCGATTAACGCATCAGGTCCAATACCTTGCTCAACCCAATCAGCAAGCGGTGCCAATCGGTCCCAAGTGTCTGGGCCTGTACCACCACGGCAATGCCCCATGCCAGGCACCATAAATAAACGTGCGTGTTCCCTTGCCATTTTCGTATCGCCATTAAACGTAACGGCAACGACATCGCGGTAGTACTGTAGCGTCGGTTGAGGAACGACTAATGCATCGGCCCATCCGTGGTAGACAATCAGTTTCCCATTCCGCTGTTTCAAAAACCGAGACAGATCAGGATCGGTCGCATCGGTAATCGCTTTCATGACATCACCTTTGCCCTCTCGGACATCGTTAATGTCAAATTCCCACCACGCCCATTCAGGGGGCATCGAGTCTCTTGATGGTTCTATCGATAAATCAAGCAGGTTGGATACCGTGACACCGGGATCATTGTCGTAAAACAAGTAGTTGAGATGATCTCCGCCGAGCCGCACCGCACTGGGAACAAACCTGTTTCTACTATGGGGAATGAACAGATTCGCCCACTGCGATTCTGAACCAATGGGTTTCCCGGCATAGATCGGCTCTCCGGCACGATCGCGTGGTCCAGAATGAAAATCCCGAATCGTCTGAATCTGCGACGAAGTAAAGCAATCCTCGGCATCAACCTCGCCGCGGCACCGGTACGCAGCTAAATCTCGTGTCGGGTCAAAGTTGCAGCGCATCGGATCATCGATTACACCGTCGACGACACCATCGACGTGATCACAACCCATAGAAACAACATCTGCAAGGATCTCAAGCTTTCGAATACTGTCGAAACGCCCGTCACCATCAACGTCAAACGCCAGCGCAGCGGTACCTTCGTCACGTAGCATCCGTTGCAAAAGCCATACACGAACAGCATTCATTTCTTGGTAATGATTAGCTGGTGCACCCGCAACAATGCCATCAAAATCATCCGGGTACCGTTGCGCCTCCATTAGCCCTTGACGGCCACCCGTCGAGCATCCTTCAAAGTAGGAATATTCTGGGGCGGCTCCGTAATAGTTTCGAATAACCGTCTTCGCTGCCATCGTCGTCAAATGAACAGCTCGGTAACCAAAATCTATCTCAGCCTGGCGATTGTGATACCCAAATGATGAGCCGGGCTCCGCACCGTTATCATGCCCAGTATTACTGTTCGCAACGGCATAACCCTCCGTCACACGATGGTCGGCAAAATCGAGGTCCCCATCTTTTCCACCGTCACCCCATTTAAGAAATCGACCATTCCAATCACCCGGCAAAGGCAACTGAACATGAAAGTGAACCGCAGGTAGAAGTAATCCCTTCACATAGCAATACGACTTGCCTTTAGAAGTCTCTGCGAGACCTGCATATGTGATCGTGAGATTTCGCTGTTGCAGTAAATCTTCGCAGTTCGTAATTTCTTCGACCGACCCAAGCGCCGAGGCTTGAAAAGCCCCTACCCCAAAAGTGGAAACCCACGCACCGCATAACGACAGAGCAATCGCTGACACGATCTGTCTCATCCCATACCTCCCATACTCATCATGTGCGGTCGTGACGTCCAGTCATTTCAAAAACTAATGACGAGTGCTGTGCGAAACACTGTATCGAGAGTTTTCCTTCTAATTTGCCCCTGGCCAACGTCTATTCTGGTGCCACCAGAAGCAACAGTCTCAAAAAGTTCATCTCCACTGGCAGAGGTTCCATCCGGATCGATCAAAGCTACGCGGGCAACAATATCAACATTTTTAAATGAGGGTTTCTGTTCGTGGAGGAACTGCAAACTAACACGCAAGGATAAGTAGTCATTGACGGTCACACCAATCGCATTCGTAGTATTAATCGAACGGTCGGTTATCGCTGTGAGGTTCACGTTCATAGTAAAGTCACTATCAAACCGCGTCAGTCGACCCAACTGGTGCATGTAATCTGAATTAATTCGAATTCCAGTAAACGCCTTGTCCTTCAACAGGTCAGATTGAGTCTCCTCTCGGTCGGTATAGCTCACACCATACGACGTGGACAACGCGATATCGTCCGTATCAAGCCAGGAATTACCGAGCCCCCCAAAAACTGTGACCCTATTAAGGATACCGGCCTCATTGTTTCTATCCCAGCTTGAACCGACGTTCCAAAAGACGTGCTCAGTGATATCTCTATCGAAACGACCTTCTACAAAATACTGCTCAACGTCAGGTTCTAAATCTGGTTCGATCATCACGGTGTCAAAATCTTCTAACTGACCACCAATTGGAAATCTGAAGCCAGGTCGAACCAAAAGAGAACGCTCAATTGATGTCATAGACCGCACTCCGTCAAACCGAGCACGCAGGCGCGAAGAATCCCAGGTGCGTCGAACCGTATTCTTAAATCCGAAAGTCTCCGCCGCAGCATTGCCTTCGGTCACAACAACACTTAATTCTGTATCGCTCGACCAAACGTGTACAGACTCATTCTCCTGTGCGGACGTAACTTGCCAAAAGACAGGACTGAGCACAGCGAGCACGCCGACATACCATCTAATTCGACTCGCGAACATCAGGAGACTGATGCTACTTCGGAACACTCACACCGGTTCCACCAAAAAACTTACCGTCGACGCATTGATCGGACCGGCAATTGTCCTGGAATGGAGACCCCAGACCAACAAGGAGGTCAACTGTGTTCGGTTTAGGAATAAAGAACCTAGATGGGCCAAAGGCCATATCAGCCGGCGAGTTGCCGTCGTCATTAATAGCGTCTACACGGGCACCCTCTCCAACTAAATACTCCACCATGCCCATATCGCCACGACCCGCAGCACCATGCAATGCCGTAAAACCATTCGAATCTATGGCATTCACATCGGCGCCTAGTTCAAAACAGTAGCGAATAGCCGCCAGAAACGAATTGGGTGCGCTCTGAGTAAAGTTTCCGACCCATCCGATTCCCGCTGCCACCATCAGTGGCGTTATCCCTTTGTAAGTTGGCAAATTAGGGTCGGCACCACCTTGAACCAAGATTTTCATCGACTCGACATCACTCGATTGCGCCGCTCTCCAAAACGGTGTGGAACCACTTGCATCGGCCCAACCCCGATCATGCGATGTCGGGCTAAACCATAATTTCCGTGTAATTCTGGCATTCGGATCGGCGCCTTGCTCGAGTAATGCACGTAGTAAATCAAGAGAGTCGACGGTCTCTTGCCCTGTAGGTGGGTTCGGAGCCCACGAGACCGGAGCAAAACGCATATTAACCGTCGCATACAACGGACCTAATCCATCAATATTTACAAGATTCGGGTTAGCGGCTTGGTCCAGCAGAAACTGAGCAACGGAGTAATGGCCATTCGCAATCGCGATGACCATTGGGCTCGTCCCATCTCCACCACTTACCTGATCAATATCCGCTCCATTGGCAACAAACGCACGTACGGCGTCCATGTGCCCGTCCCGAGCCGCAAAGAGTAGTGCCGACAAGCCACCCATAACCGAATTACCACCGGGTACCCTACGGCGCCGAACCGGGACCGGATTGCCATATTCGTCAACTCGTGGCTCTATCATCGAAACAACAAAAGACGTCAATCCGACATGCGCTCCATGACGAACTAAGGCGGCAATCGCCTCCGGCCGATTTTCCCAAGCAGCGAACATTAACGCGGTTTGCCCGTTCGCCGTTTCACGAGAATTAACAAACGCGCCACGCTCGACGAGTACGTCAATCGTTTCGACACTACCAGTCATCGCAGCAGCCATCAAAGCAGTTGCTCCGGTGGCCGTGACGACATTAGCATCTGCCTCGGTCGTCAGTAGCCGGTCAACCAAATCAGCGTTGCCGTTAGTCGCTGCGAACCAGAGTGGCGTCAGTGCACCCACGCGCGTCTGAACCGAAACGTCAGCGTCGGCACCCAACAAAAGATCGGCAACCTCCACATTGTCATGAAAAGCTGCCCAATGAAGTGCGGTCATTCCATCACCCTGTGCGCTATTCAGCTCAGCACCTGCGTCTACAAGGGTTTGAACACGGTCAAGATCATTCTCCCGCGCAGCATTCGCCAACGGAGCGTCAGACGCATGCACACCGGTAACCGCCAGAACAAACGAAACGATAGCAACCCACATCATCCGCATGGTCTCACCCTATAGATCGAGTTCGCCAGTACTATCCCCGATGGCGCCAGTATCAAGACCTAGGCGGTGCAACACCGTGAGAAGAGCATTCGCCATCGGGGTCCCCTCCGGACAAAGAAGGTGATGGTTGCCTTTAAATTGACCATTCGCATGGCCGGCAAAAAAGAGTGGCACCCGAAGATGGTTATGCACGCTTCCATCACCCATTGGACTGCCGTAAAGCACCAGTGAGTGATCGAGCAGATTTCCGTCACCATCCGGCGTTTCTCGCAGACGCCGAATGAAATACTCCACCTGGTCCACGTGAAATGCATTGAGTTTCGAAAATTCAGCCAACTGATCTGGGCGATTTCCATGATGCGAAAGCGAATGGAACGGTGTCGTAATACCGGCTTCGTCATACACACGAGAACTGACATCACGTCCCATCTTGAAAGTAGAAACCCGGGTCATCTCGGTCATAAATGCCAGCACCTGCAGATCAAACATCAACCGCACGTGCTCGCTCCAACTATCCGGTACACCAACTGGTGCAGCCGGGATATCCCGTATCACCGTCTCTGAATTCGTAGTTTCAACTTGTTGGATACGACGTTCGATCTCTCGAACGTCTTCCAAATAGTCACTCAGCCGGGCACGGTCAGTCGTACCGAGCGCCAACTTCAGATCATCGATCTTCTCGACAATACCATCCAAAATACTGGCATTAGCATGTCGCCGAGCCCGCCGTTGTTCCGGTGTCGCGCCATCGCCAAATAATCGTTCGAACGCCACCCGTGGGTCACGTTCCATCGGCAATGGCGTCGTTGGCGATGACCATGAAATCGTATTGGCATAAACACAGCTATACCCATATCCGCACGCACCAGTCAGAGAACCAACATCCTCAATACACAATTGAATGGAGGGCATGGGCGTATCTTGTCCAGCCGCCTGGGCGTAGATCTGGTCCATTGAAATTGCGTTGTAAATATCTGCGCCTTCAGTCATCTTGGCGTGCGCAGAGGTCAAAAACGCAGCCGACGACCGTGTATGGTCAGCACCTGCTTCCGCCTCTGTTTGGGCAGTAGCCAGCGCAATATCGGTATGACTGACTACCGTTAAATAATCACGATGCGGTGCCAGAGACTGAAGAATAGGCGTCATGTCAAAGTCGCGACCGACGCGCTTGGGCGACCAATAATGCTGGCGCGTGCCTTCACCAGTACTCCCCGCACTTCCATGGACCATCTCAATGGCCGCGAAACGTGTGCGAGACGCCAAAGCCGTGTTGCGAGACGCAGCTACCGCAGGCACCATGGCATCAAGAAATGGCAAGGCCAGGGACACGCCCATCCCACGTAATACGGTGCGTCGTGACATATTCTTTTGAGTGATATACATCGCGCCTTCTTTCAGTTCGTCTCCAACGCTTCCGCTTGACGCATCATAAACGGTGGGCTCGAAACAATACCAAGTACAAATGAAGAAAATTGATTGTCATGGGCACTGGCTTGATGGGCGACCATTCGAACGGCTGCCATATCCGTCGGTTGAAGAACACGCCCGAGTGCAAACATCATTAGATTTCGAGCAAAATTCCCGACGACCAATTCTTCAGATTGTTCTAGATACTGCCGGAGACTCGACGGCCCATGTACTGCCGTACCGTCAAATAGAGTATCGGACGCATCAATGACCATTCCGCTGTCACGCGTACGCCACGCACCAATGGGATCAAAATTCTCAAGTGCAAACCCCACTGGGTCCATGATGCGATGACATGAGGCACACGCCGGACTCGCTCGATGTAACGCAAGTCGTT
>CAUZRA010000015.1:0-12173 GCA_963582035.1 Vicinamibacteria bacterium
CACTGGCCAGACCCGGTGCGGCGAGAGCGGTCGTGACGAGGGCGGTAACAAGGACTCGGTTCCGGGTCATGGCTTTTTCCTCCGTTGCGTAATACTGAGAATATCTGGATTATAGCGGGTCGGGACCGAAGAACGGCTGTTTCTTTCCGGTGATATGAAGGATGACCGTTCGTTGGGGTGTCAAACGTGGTCGGGGCTAGCCAGTGAGCGGGTGCTGTTCTAGAATTCGGTTCGCTCATGCGCTCATCTATTATCGAGAGGCACTTCGGGTCACCGGCGTCTCATCTTCGCTCGGTCGCCTTCCTTGAGGGACTCTCCTACCTTTTGTTGCTCTTTTTCGCCATGCCACTCAAGTATCTGCGTGACCTACCGCTCGCAGTGAGTGTCGTGGGACCGATCCACGGGGCACTTTTTATTTGGCTCGGTATGCTCGTTGTTGGTGGACTGACAAGTCGTGGCCGGTCGAAGGGCTGGGGCGTCAGAATTATGATTGCTGCGTTATTACCCTTCGCAATGTTTTTCCTCGACGGTAGGCTAAAGGCAGAAGTGGACGCCGAGGGAAGAGAAACGGTTAACGGCTGATGAGACGCGGTCGGCTAGGGTTCAAGCGGCATGTATCGGACTGACGGTCTACGGCGCTTCTTCAGCGAAGCCTTCATAGATCTTTCTTGCTTCGTCAAATTGCGCGAAGACGTGGTCTCGTTCAGTTTGTGATCGCCACCCTGGCCATTCTTCAGCCATCTGGCGGAGTTTATCAATCCAGCGTATCGAGTATTCAGCAGCGGTACGGTCGCGCACGGGCTCGTTTCCGATCTCGATCCAAATAGGATTAGTAAATGCTTGTGGGTACTTCGCGTCAAAAGGGAATCGATCCCCTTCGGCCCCTTCGGCTCGAAGATGGTACCAGCCACTTTGAGTAACCTGCATTGACTTCGAGTAATCCAGGTTCTTTCGGTTTCCTTCGAAAACGATTTCGTCAATGATCTCACCGTTGTAGATCAATAAAGCTTTTTCAAGTGGTACAACTGAACGCACACGCGCATCAATTTTGACGGTTCCGCCACTACTTGGAAGTGCAATGGTTTCACCAGGGCGTTTTCCATCGATCGTGAGATCAACAAGCGGTCCAGTGGATACGAAGGCGTGACCGTTGCGCATTCCATTAAACCAGGCTCTCATATTGAGACCTTCGGCGCCTGTATGCACGTAAGTGCGAACCGAGCCAACGAGATTACTCTGATGCAGACTACTGATCGAGTCTTCCCCTCCGACGGCAGTCACCTTTAAGCCGTTATTCCACATGGCATACATCGGAAAAAATCCACCACGACCCGCTTCCGACCATTCAATCGCATCAGTCGTACCGAGTGCGACATCGACCATCGAGCCCTTCGCCCCGCCGAGATTCCCCTCAAGTGGGTCACTTTCCCCGCCATAGGCGTGAACGTATCCAACCCATGCTCCTTGTTTCAGTGCCTTGCGAAACATGTCAGTGTTACTGGGGTACAAGCTCTCGATGGCTGTGCCTTCGTACCCTGTTGTAAAGGGCGAGATTAAGTGGTCTTTCATACCGAACATGAAGACGTGACCATAGAAAGGCGGCCGGTACTCTTGGCCCACCACGAGCATTCGCTCGGAGGTCGAAAGCGGATGTGGGTCACCACCAGGAATAAAGAACTGATAGTCCAGAATTCGGTTGTCTTTATTAGCCACTTGCTCAAGGACAACATTCTGATCTTCTGCCGCCGACATCATCATTAGATTGTCAAGGGTGTTGTGTAGGTTACCCGCATAGTTCATGTGAACATGCGTTGAACCGTCAAACCACCCCTCTGCTGCCATGTCAGTAATTGGTTCAAGTTCGATAGACAGCGTCGTGACTTCGTTCTCGGTAATCTCTGTTTCGACTTGCTGGAACGTAAATTCGAAGCCCTTAACGACTGTTAGTTCTACCGGTCCAACCGGAAGTTCCACGGTGAAGTCACCGTCGGTATGAAAAATCCTGTCCCCTGCCGCGCTGACACGGGCGTACGCGTCGGTAGGTGTATAGAACTTACCGTCGGCAGCCGTGAGGTGAATGCGGGAACCTGTTATTTCAGCTGAACCTTCGGTTCTGACGCGTGCAGAGAGAATGCCCATCGGTCGTCTCCATTGTCGAGAGGTGATAGAGACCGTTCGCTGCTCACCGCCGTAGGTTTCGAGGAGTGCAAGTTGTGGCAGGCCCTCTTTGTTCGTGATGTAGGCAATCCATTCACCGTCGGGTGACCATCGTGGATGGAATGCGTCATGCTGAAAGAATGTGAGCTTATACGGTTCTCCTCCAGCGGTCGGCTGCACGTACAGGTTATTGAATTGATCGGCTGCACCGCGGGTCGAGGAATATACAAACCGTTTGCCGTCAATTGAGACATCCGGGCGAGCGCGGTACAAGGTTTGTTCAACGAGCACTGTTTCGGCTTGCTCGATACCGTTGGGTAATGCCGGAATCTTTATTACATTCCCAGAGCCGAGAGGCACATCCCTGTTCGATACGATCAGGAGTTCATTGTTGTTCGGTAGCCATGCCGGTGTGATGTGCATGTCCCAAGGGCCAAAATAGAGCCGGTTATTTGGATATGCGTGATCCCGGGTAATGGCAATCTCATCCCCGCTCCACTGGCCATCCTTAATTTCACGAACGTAGACATTGAAGTAACCGTTCGGTTTCGTTGAGACATACGCAACTCGACTGCCGTCAGGTGAAAACACGGGGTCGGTGTAAATGAAATTGTCGGCGGTTAGATTATGGCTCCGTCCCGTGGAGACTTCGACGATCTCCAACTGAATTGTCCGTCCCCCGTCGTCTGCCGTATAGACGATCCATCGACCATCCGGTGACCAGTCTGGTGAAGAATGATATTTCTCGGAATAGGTCACTTCCTTGGAACGTCCTGTGTCCGGGTCGACGGTCCAAATGGAACCGCTCATGGCCACTGCGATTAACGAGCCATCAGGAGACCAGTCTGGCGCCCAAGGAGTTGAGCTGGGCGCGGGTGGGAAATAGAAGTTGAACATGTAATTTCCGCCATGGCCAGATGAAGGATAGGACCTGGTATTCTGAGCCTTGAAGACTGGTCCCGCCAGAACTAACAACACTAAGACCAGCAATGTTGTTCGCCCCGCGGGCTTAGTGAGACTTGTTGGCATTTCCCACCCCCATATTTATGTACGGACGCTGAGAGGTCGAGCTTGTGTTGGCACTCTGGAGGTCACGGTTGCGCAGCTATCGTGGTACACCGAGTCGAACAGATCAAAATCAAGATTGACCGAGACCAAGAACCGATGTCCCTTGTAGCGGCCACATTTTTTCCAGTCGACGGTGATTTCTTTAACGGGAGAAGCCCTCGCATCATCGGACCACACCGATGAAGCTTGAATCCTACTGTGGTGAGGAGGGCAGTTCAACGGGGGTAGTGGGGAATCGCGCACTGGAGCCCCGGTAACTTAGCAACTTACGCACTCTTTAGTGCGTTAGCCATATTGTTTAGAGCAAGTTCGACCAACTGTCGCGACGTGGCAATATTCATCCGCATCCGACCTGCGCCGCCGAAGCCATAATTTGAGCCGGGATTAATGTGAATGTTTGCATGCTCCACTAAGTAGTGCTGAAACACACCTTCGGGTGTCATCGATTCATCTGACGCAGCTGATGCTGTTGAGCCAGTTTTATTAAGCGCTTCTCCAACGTCTAGCCAACTCAGGTACGTCCCCTCTGGCTTGATAACGTTGACGAATGGGACCTGCTCACGCACGAATGCCTCCACAAAGCTTTGGGTGCCGTCGATGTATTCGACAAGCTGGTTAAGCCATTCCTCACCCTCGTTGTAAGCTGCTTCTGCTGCAACGAGGGCCAGCGTGCTCATCTCTTGCTGAAGTTGCCCTGGACCACTAATCCGATCGAGGTACTCACGATTTGTCGAGAACATGTAGGAACAGCGCATTGCCGACAAGTTAAACGACTTACTGACTGATTTATACGTAATGCTGTTCCGGACGATCTCATCGTCATCAAGCGTGGCATATGGCGTGTACGTGTTACCCGCTGTTACAAAGTCACAGTGAATCTCGTCGGCAAGGACAACCACTCGCCGCCGCGTGCATATTTCTCCTAGCCGAGTCAGGTCTTGACGTGACCAAACGTTGCCGGTTGGATTTTGAGGATTGCATAGAATGAAGGCGTGCACGTCGTGATCGATGCGCTTCTCGAAATCATCGAAGTCGATGCGGTAGCGCCCATTCACTAGTTGTAACGGACTCTCTTCTGCGACCGTATCGACGACACGGATGTCCGTATAAAAGCCGTTGTAGCTCGGCGTCAAGACGAGCACTTTGCTCCGGGGTGGACAGAATGCGCGCAAGGTACTGATGATGGCTGGGTGGACACCGGCGGAATGCCGGAGTGTTTCTGGGTCGATCTCTAAGTTGTAACGTCGTTGGTTCCAGTTGACGATTGACTCGATATAGGAATTTGGTACCGTCAGGTATCCGTAGTTTTCATGCTGAACCCGTTCACGTAACGCCCTCGTGATCGCTGGTGCAGACCTGAAATCCTGATCGGCCGTACCCATGCCGACCTGAACATGCTCTCGACCGTACAAAGAAATCTGGTGGTCCCATTTCGATGAATTGGTGCCGAGTCGACTGTAGACCGCATCAAAATCGTACCGATTACTTTGCTGTTGGACAGAAAGTCGCTCGGGGTTCGCTGTTGCAGCCGAGGGCGACGTTCCGAGGGCACTGGCGACCGCTACCGTTCTGACACCATTTAAAAAATCTCGCCGATCGATCTTCCTGCCGTCTCTCATGGCGCCTCCGTATCCGACATTATTAAGGGCCTAGCTAGCTTGCCGCATGGCAGCGGGTGGTTTCTTGGCCACCGATCGCCAGTGCGCAAATCAACGTGTTTGAGGACTAGCGATCAAGTTTTCGACTGTCCTAAATCAAAGATAAAAGGCTGACACGCGGTGTTTTAATTTGCGAGCGGGTCCGGACGTATTTGAAATCGTACGAGTTCGCTAGTGGTTCCCTTTCCGCCTTCGAGATGCTGCGTAGAACCGGTATTGAAGCTGGACCAAAGGCCCCGTCCCTTCCAGCCAGCGTTCGGATCATCGATCCGGCCATCAAGACCACGACTATAGAAACCCAGTGGATATGGTACTCGCATGACCACCCATTCTTCCGTGTCAGGCAGCAACGCGAGCAACGCGTCAGACGTTGTGCCAGTGGCTATTGGTACGTTTTCTCCAAGACCGAGGGCGTTAAACTGGTCAACCCAGTTGTAGTAGTGGTAATCAGCATTCGCAGATGTTCCTTCCGCACCTTTAAATTTTGGCCCCGGTGTTTGGTAGAGTGCCCAGCCTTCGGCACAATGCTGCCCCGTTGCGGTTGGCCCATTTAGGACATTGCACTTGCTGCGATCGAAGCTCGCTAGATGTCCACTGCCGCCAAGAGCTGTCCACACCAGCCCATTTCGATCAACATCGATACCACGTGGACCGTAGCCCCACGCTTGTGGATCGCCTGCCGGGTCATACGGGGGTTCGTACACTTCGGACTTACAGGTCTCAGGAGGATTCGTCCCAAGTTCGAGTCGAATAAGCTGTCCCGGAACGGGGTAACGGCGTGAAATCCAAACTGAACCATCCTGATGTGGTATGACTCCGTAGGCCCGTTGAAATTTATCAAGACTTCCGATTCTTGTATCCAAAGCAGGATCCATCTCGACACTTCCGGCAGTCAGCGTATAGTCGCCACCCATATCCGGCTCATTCCATGGTTTTGTTATGACGCCGTCGCCATTGGTGTCGATGACGGTCGGACACCATCCTTGCGCGGCACGCTCGTCTCCGGTTTGGTCATAGAGGCGAGTATTTAACCAGCCAATGGCCTCAGTCGATCCACTTAGCCATAGTGTGTCATTGGCGTCATCGGCAAACTGCAAGTGATGCGTAAAGTAGCAGGTGTCGATTAACACAAACTTTTCAGTCTCCGGATCGTAGTACGACACCTGCCTTGACTCGCGTTGGTGCTGAATTGGATAGTAGTCAGCAAATGGATTATCAGAGCCTTCAAGGCACCAGCCTGGTACCTCGTTTGGTCGCACGTACTGGGTAATCCAAACACGCCCTTTCGCATCCATCATCGGATTGTGTGCGCTTCGACTTTGGAGTCCAGCTGGTTCGTCGTCCCAATATAGAGATGGGGTTCTACTTGAAGAACCTTGGTACGAGTTCGCTCTACTTGGTTGTTCAATACGGGTATTTAGATCGAACCGTACCGACTGGTTTGATTGAATATCCGTAATGACCAAGCCAGCTCCACCAACCCCATAGATTGGCCCATTGGCGTTGACCATAGGGTTTCGCTTGTCGGTCGACACTTCGTCATGAACCATCCCACGCGGATGGCCCCAACCCCACATACTCAGCACGACATTACGTTCCACGCCCTGTGGCCTTGGTGGCACTGGAGGGAGTTCTCCGCTGCTGATCCGATCAGTCCAGTCAGCGTAAAGTTTTAGTGCGAGCGGCCTGCCGATACGATTGATTTCCGCAACCATGGCCGGACCTGCACCACCGGCCCGGATGCGATGCTCCCAGGCTGCTTCGGTAGAATCAAAGTCAGAAATATTGAGCATCGGCATTTCCCGCGTCGCCTGATTGCCTAACTGATGACACAATTGGCATCCATCCTTCATCCGGTCGATCCAGTCAGCCTGAGTTTTCATCGCGAGGCCGATGCCGTTGCCATTTGCGCCAGTACCTGGAAAATTGCTCGCGGGAGGTACCTCGAGAAGCGAGTACCAGTAATTGGCTGGGTAATAATGAGCCGCTGCTTCTGGAGTAGCTGCAACTTTTGCCGTCAGTGAAAGGTCGTCTCCGGGTCTTGCCGATGTGCGGTCGGAGTCGACCAAGCCATAGCCACGAACCCAGACACTATAATTTGCCGCCTGTAGGTCCGGCACCAGAAAACGTCCGTCATCGTTCGTAACGACTATTTTCCTGAATTTAGTATCAAAATCGAGTGTTTCAGCGATAACCCAGACACCGGCCTCCGGCCCGACGGCGCTCGTTACCACGCCGGATATATCCGTGTCGGCAGCGATGACCGATGCACTTAGAACCGAAAGGCCAACTGCCAATAACGCTGCTATTCCCACCACACTAATCGCGCGTATCGTCTTGGTCATGAAGGTGATCTCCTATCAGGACATATGTTGTTGCATGCTACCTCTGATCACACGACCTCTCAAGGGATTACGGAAATAGTGCAAACTTTTTTAGTCGTGTACAAAAAGCGTGCAAATTCACGCCACGGGAAATGCGGCCACGAAAGCCTGTGCATCATCACAGACTGAGCCTATTGGGGTGGGTCTACCCAGTCGCAGCCAGGTGTGGCTTCCGGTCCATCGTCGTAGCAGGCGCGAATGGCCGCGTAGTCGGCGGTCATGCTACCAGGCGCGTTGGGTGGCATAAAGCTGTTCACGTTGTGGCCGGCGATACCGAGGAACCGCTTCGGGTCGGGCGCACGATGACACATGACGCATCCATCTTACGGCTGATTAAAATTTATTTTCCTGCGATGAATATTTTCGATAAGCTCCACTCCGTACTCTTCTAGGAATTCAAAGGAGCATCAAGATGAAGTTCATGATTCATTGGTCAAGTTCAACAGACACCAGGCACGACACCTATAAAGCTTTTGCTCAAATGAGCGCAGCAGACGATCAGTCCGACCATGCTGGCGTGACGGTCATCGGACGTTGGCATGACCTCGTTGCTGGTGGGGGCGTCGCGATTTGCGAAAGTGATGACCTCTTATCCGTTCAAGCATGGGCTATGAATTGGAATGGCGTCTTGGACGTCGATATTCGGCCGGTCGTTGATGACGATGAAGCGAGGGCCATGCTGAAAAAAAAGTGGGATTTATAGGGCAGTAAAGCAACAGAGGACCAAGGAAGTCGTTGCTGAAGCGAAGAACACTTCGGTAGCGATTGCCCCTCTCTCCGCGGTTACTAAATGTTCAACACGTCAACTTTAGGAAAATGTCATGAGAAAAGTTATTGCCTGTATGGTCGTGATGGTCGTAATTGTCCCGACACTGGCACAGAGCCAAGTGTTTCAAAATATTCATATAAATACCTCAGATACTGCGCGCTACCTCGAATGGGCTGAGAAGGCCTTGCCCATTATCGTGCGTGACAGTCAAATACCGTCTTCTGGCGGCGTTTGTGTTCCCACGTTCGGAGCGGAGGAGGAAGGCGATGTGTACGTGTATACCATCGCTCAAGACTTTGAAAGTTTAATGACAATCGATCTGACTTCGCCGGTGACCGCCAGAGAGATTGCAAAGATCGCCCCCCATAGGACGGTAAAAGCTAGAGACCTGTGGAGTTCAGTACGGAGATCGCCGAACGTGAATATCAATGCTGGCGATACGTTTTCGATGTTGACACTTGCGGTATCGACAGGCCAACCGGACATGTATCTGACGCAATTAGAAGCGATGGAGGATGGCATGCACGAAGCTGGTCATCGAGACGTCAATTTTCTCGTTGCGCAGGTGATGACGGGTGAATTTCGTAATCACCTTAGTGTCAGGATGATGGCTCCGACACCAGAACGACTGGGTGCGGCCATGGACACCATGCAGACGGCTACATGGGCTAGAAATATAATCAATAACTTAGCGTCGATTCGGACCGTGTCCCAGCAGATGACAATTAATTGCCACAGTTATGTTGTTGCTCAGTAATACAGATGCTTGCCCCTATAGTGCGCGTCGTAAAAAAGACGGCCGAATGTTGTTAGCGCAATGTCGGACAGATTAACGATTTCAACCGCGGCGAGGCGGGTGGTTCAACGGGAAGTTTTGGAAGAGGGGTGACTTATTAATATGGCCAAGCCGAAGGGCTTTAGTTATCGGTCGCGCTTGGCTGATTAGCCACGTTCTCGTCAAAGTAATCGACTTTGTCGAGGGACATAACAACACTAGACAGGACATTGAGGACGTGTGCGTTGATTCTTTTGTAATAGCGAGTACCCAAGATAAAGGCAGTCGTTGTGGAAGCGTCGTGATTGCTTTTTCCGATTGTGGCGATTAATCCATCGCACTTTCGAGCAGTTTCTCGGCCTTGGCGGATTAGTTCGATCGCCTCCCCTTGTCTCGACGACAGTACGACATTTGCACTGGCTTGGTACGCTAACTCGACTCTTCGGCGAATCATCATCAACTCGCTGAGCTCCTCGCTTTCGGGGAATACTTTCGGTCCGATTTCGACAATTTCCGAAAGGTTCTTTGCATAGTCGCCTAAGCGTTCGACGTCTTTGACAAGGCTCATCAGCATTAGTGAGTAGGGCGCATCTGTGCTGTTACCAGGAATGGCTAGATGGGTCATGAGCGCACGTCGAATAGTTCGTTCCAATTCATTGACTTCAGCATCAGTTTTATGGACCTTGTCTTGCGCGTCCTCAGTATGGTCCTCTCCAAAGAAGATTTGACCGGCAGAGTAGGTCATTTCGCGCGTGAGATTGAACATAAGCGCGAAGTTGTCGGCAACTTTTGAGAGAGGGTCGTCACCACGGAAAATACTCAATAGTTCTTGAAGCACGAGATCTCCAGTATGTTTTGTTTACTACAGCATCCTACTAAAAAAGACAGCAAGCGCTGGCAAACCGTAAAATAGCAGCCCAACCCCGACTAGAGTCAACCGTCGAGAGCGCACCGCTAAACGGCTGATGCGGCGCGAGATACGAAGAGGAATATTTCTGACCGCCGGAATCGGATAAATCATTAGCGTTCCACTTAAATTGAAGAACAGGTGCACCAGTGCTATTTGTAGACCGGCGGTAGCGTTGACTCCTGTTACAGCCATGGCTGCGAGAAACCCGGTTACGGTAGTCCCAATATTTGCACCGAGCGTGACCGGAAACGCTCGCTCCAGCCTCAGGAGTCCAGCGCCTGCCAGTGGTACCAGCAGCGATGTCGTGATCGAACTCGATTGCACCATGATTGTGACGAGCACCCCAATGAGAATCGAAACCACGGCGTTGACGCCAAGCGCTTTATTCACGGCGCTTTCGACTCGACTTTGAACGGCGCCGCTCATGACTTTCACGATAAAGAAAAGTGCACCAAATATAAGGAATCCACTCACCATTATTAGGAAGACGGCTTGACTACCTTCTGTTGTGAACAATGCTTCGTTTACGGCGGAAATCGGAGCCAGCCCGAGCCCCAGCACTGTACTGAGCGGGCTTCGATAGACGAACCCGCCAAAATTACCCAGGAACCCGGTCAACCAACCAGCTGTGGACTGAAGAAAACAGGTGAACAGTTCCAATGGTAAAAGAACCAAGACCGCAAGGTAATTGAAGACGTCATGGCAGATAGCAACTGGAAATGCGCGTTCAAATTCTTCCCGACGTCCGATGTGACCGAGCGCCACAATAGTGGCGGTGACGGTTGTGCCAATGTTCGCGCCCATGACCATTGGCACTGCGTTCAGCAGGGGAAGGGGGTTTTCGGGAGCGGCGACCAAGCCGACAATCATCGCTGTTGTAACTGATGAGCTCTGGACGACGGTCGTAGCGAGCAGTCCAACCAGCAGTCCCATGAATGGGTTTTCTGTGGCGGTAAAGAAGCTTTGGATTAGGTCTTCTCCGAGTAATCTGAAACCGCCCCCGAGTCCTCGTACTCCCACAAGGAAGACAAAAAGCAATCCAAAGACCGCAAGGAGTTTGGGCAAGACAGGGGATTTGTGTGTGTCCGGTTTTACGGCTAAGTCCATAGAGTTCACGCCAAAAGATAACTGTCTTCGGTCAGGCATCCTGAAAGTAGCGCGCTCTTTGTAATAACAGCTTCGGCTGGATGCTGCGCAGTAAGAGTGACGAGAATCGAGCGCGGGGAATTGATCTTCAAAAGTGTCCGTTCGACACTTCGGTTTTTGTTCGTTTGTGGCGGTCTCAACGGTGTGATTTCCATCAAAATCTGATAACTGTAGCTACGTGAAGTCGGGCCAGTAGGTGATTCGATGTGTCATTTTGAGCGACGACCAATTTTTTCGTCAGATGGAGTGTTACGTCAAGACTAACCCCGGCCTTTACGACGTATGAGGTTTCGATCATATTCAGGCGTATATTGGTTCCTGGCATATCGCTAAATACAAAGGCTGAAGGTGTGACGTCCTGTTCGATCCATCCGCTTGTGTAGGTAGCGACCCATGAGCCAACCGGGCCTGGCTCCCCGTAGCCCGCTTCGATCCAGAAGCCTTTCCGATCAGTGGTGGCTTTTGTATTAACTGCGTAGTCAATGAGTAGACGAAGTGGGTAGTCCGGGTTCGGTGTATTAAGAGTTGCTTCCGCAATAATGTCCACGACATTAAATTCTGAGGCGAAGTTGGTCGCGATGCCGTCAGCGTTTCGAATAACTCGATTAGTCAGAATACTGGTGAGTTCACCGCTCGCTTGAGCGGCCACAATTTGATCGGCATTTCTCCACATGTAATTGGCTGCAGATAGTTGGAGACTGTTTGAGCCAAACGTGAAAGATGCTGCTCCGTAACCGCCGAGCATATAAGCGTCGGCTCCACGAGACACTTCATTAACAGCAGTCTGTAGTGCCACCAGATCGATCGCGACGTTTTCTTGAGGTTTCCAACTGAACTGCTCCCATCCGCCTTCAAAATTCAGGTCGTCGTCGAATGTCATTTGGGTTCGCATGACAGGAGTCGGGAATTTGCCGATACCGAGTGTTATTGCCTCTGCCGCTCGCGGATTATACGCGACGAAGGCACGGTCCAAGTTCAATGGTTTCGGTTGAAAAAATCCCTTAAAAGTTTGGTTCGTTGATGCTGGTGTCCCTGGGTCTCCACTCGCAACCTGTAGTTGTAAACGAGTATCGTCATTAATTTCTGAGTCTACCCTCAGCCGTAGGCGCAGTCGGGTTCGATTTCGAGTCGGGCGGCTAGTTTTGTAGAAGCCTTCGTAACGAGATCGAAAATCACCACTGAGGCTGAGTTTGTCCGGCCACGTTGCTGTGGTCGATTGTTGCGCGCTTTCGTCATCGGCATTGTCTTGGGCATCAAGCGATGTCTCTGTGATTGATAGAAGGGCGACCGCAGTCCACAAAAATAT
>CAUZRA010000016.1:0-11966 GCA_963582035.1 Vicinamibacteria bacterium
GCCTCCAAGGTTGGCTTTATTTTGTGTTCCGTCAAGTTCAAGAAGTGTTTGGTCGACAGAGGCTTGGTCTGATGCAACTAAACCCTTGAGCGCAGGCGATATGACCGTCTTGATATTGTCGATCGCTGTGGTGACATCAAAGCCACCGAGTTTGGGTCCACCGTCGCGGAGATCGATGGCTTCACCACTGCCAGTGGATGCGCCTGCCGGCGCGATGGCTCGGCCGATGCTGCCGTTTTGAAGAATTACGTCGGCTTCGACGGTTGGGCGTCCGCGTGAATCCCACACGCGTCTGGCGGTCACGTGGCCAATCGTTGTCGTCCCTGTCATGGTGTCCTTTCGAGCGCTTCCGCCCAAGCCGTGCGTACATCGCGGAGTGTCTCAACGGGGGAGAGCAGGAGCTCGCGGGCCACATGTCGAATGAGGTCTCGATGATTTTCAGTGGTGATGTAATCGACTGGTGATTTTCCGTCGACACGTGCGAGAAAGAGTGCTGGAAGTGTGCGAGCCGCGCGAGCTTCAAACGTCGCTCGGTCCTCCCACACTACACCGTCAATGTAGGCATTTAGGAGCACATCGAAAGCATGTAAGAATCCTGGAATTGCGTGAGGCGTCCAAATGCATTTGAGCATGAGGTGATTTAGACAGAACGTGATGTCAAACACGGGGTCTCCATAGCAGGCACATTCCGCGTCGAGAAACAGGGGCCCCGACGGTCCTACGAGTATGTTCTTTGGGCTGACGTCACCGTGTACGAGCGTTTGCTTTGTCTGAGACAAACTGTTGACGATCTGGCGAATGTCGGTAGCGAGGTCGTCGTGGCGCCTGGCGGTTTCTAATAGATAGGGTTCGATCCGTATTGCGTGAAAGATGTGGTCTGTCGGGAACCGGTTTCGAATATCGTCTTGACCTGCTGTCGCTGCGTGAATAGTGGCAAGACGCTGTCCGACGGCTTTGGCTGTGTTGAGGTCTGTGATTCCGTCACGTAGTTGGTTCTTCCACACCGGGTAGTTCTGTGTGTCGAGATACTCCATAACGAAGCAGCCAGTTTCTAGATCACGAGCGATCAAGGAAGGAACGGCTGTTGGTTCGATCTCACCTGCGATTTTCAGCCATTCCCATTCATATTGATTACGCTCAATCGGCGCTTCCCAGAGAGCTGAAACCTTAAGTTGTGGAAGCGCTCGTTTGACGCACACGATTTGCTGTCCGAGTTCGACGCGCCAAATATCTGAAGAGACGCCACCCGCGAGCGGTATCATGACCGGGACCGATTGGTCGTCGATCAGCTGAAGCCGCCTGAGGGCCTGCAGAATAGTCGGATCAGTTTCCGGCACGTTTAACCAATGATAACGGTGTCAACGCTATGAAGGTTGTGTATCACTCAACGGCAGGCAAAGGCGTGCTGAGCCATTTTGCAGCACTTGAGGAGCGAGGGATTTTTGTAACTAGTTGCGCTGAGTCCGATCGGGAACGATTCAAGTCATTGATTGCTGAGGCCGAGGTGCTCTGGCACTTATTGGAGCCAGTGACAGCGTCGGTAATCGCTTCGGCCTCACGACTTCAGCTGATTCAGAAAATAGGTGTGGGTGTCAATACAATCGATCTCGAGGCCGCGCAACGGCACGATGTCGCGGTCTGCAATATGCCTGGTACGAATTCACAGGCTGTTGCGGAGATGACGCTTTTGCTGATGCTGACGGCATTACGACGTGTCAATCATTTGGATCTTGCCACGCGTACGGGAAAGGTACAGGGTTTGACGATCGACTTACAGGATGAGTCTGGTGAGATAAGTGGCAGAACTGTCGGGTTAGTCGGCTACGGTGCGGTCCCGCGGCGGTTGGCGCCTATTTTAATCGCAATGGGTGCCAGGCTTGTTTATACATGCCCGCGTGCGAAAAAAGGTGTGGTGGGCGAGTACCTATCGCTTCATGAGCTACTTACTGTGAGTGACATTGTTTCGCTTCATGTGCCATTGACTGCGAGCACAAAAGATCTGATCAATGAGGTGGCGATCAAGCGGATGAAACCAGGCGCCATTCTTATCAACACGTCGCGGGGTGGCGTAGTTGACGAAGAGGCTTTGAGGCGGGCCTTAGGTGAACGACGTCTGGCTGCTGCAGGGTTGGATGTATTTGCCAGCGAACCGTTAGAGCCGGATGACCCGTTATTGTCTCTCGATAATGTTGTGGTCACTCCGCATGTTGCGTATCTCACAGCAGAAACTATGGTGCGGAGTATTCGTGTGGCTGCAGAGAATTGCCGACGCCTTGCTTCAAACGAGGAATTGTTACACCGAGTCGTTTAAGCGCGATGTGTTTGATATTTGAGGGCTACAATGTCGAGAGAAAGCACGATTACGACAGTGGCTATTATAGATAAAGGCTGACTGAATAATTCGGTGGGAACACCGGACAGAGTCAAGAGGAGAAAGTCATGATGACGTTGCTGCGCCCTACGGTATCACTCGTATTTGCACTTGGGTTTATCGGATTAGCGGTGGGAATTGCACCACCGGAAGGTCATGCGCAAGGCGCGGGTCGACTCAATAAAGTTATTGAAGCTCTTGAGGATGGGCGCGCGGCTGTGGCGAATCAGGAGTGGCGATTCGTTGATATGGAGCACTCTCCGTTTTCGGGACAATTGGTTCAGGAAGTGTTGGCTGAGATGGACCAAGACCGCGGGCCTGATGGACGGATGCGTCTTACGCCGCTTGTGCGGATCCCTCAAGATGGCGATGAGGATTTCAAGTGGGCCGTTAAACAGGTTCTTGACATCGGGGGGTTCGGTGTCATCTTGCCGCACGTTGATACAAAGGAAGAAGCCGTCCGGTTTGTGGCAGCGATGCGCTATCCGCCACTGAGAGATTCGGCGTACCCGGAACCACGCGGAGAGCGAGGCTGGGGGCCAGGCGGTGCCATGCGTCTATGGGACATGGGTGCAAACGAGTATTACCGACGTGCAGACGTCTGGCCGCTTAATCCTGAGGGTGAGTTATTTGCGGTGGCAATGATTGAATCGCAGGAAGCCGTCGATAACATTCACGAGATTCTGGAGGCTCCTGTTAGTGCGATTATGGTCGTCCCTGGCGATATGGCGGTTGATCTTGGCCTTGGACCGAATCCCTCCGACCGTAATCATGCCGAAGTCGATGAGGCATTCGCAACAGTACTTGCGGCTTGCCAAGCACAGGACCGCGTTATCTGTGGCTGTGGCGACGGACGTGGTCGACTCCAACAGCGGCTCGATGAAGGCTGGAGATTCGTGCTGCCGCTCTAGGGCAATTAACTGCTGATGAGCCACTCCTGTAGTGGAACAAGCTGCAGGGAGTACCGAACAGGGGTGGTTGACAACCGGTCGTTACTGTCCGATGTTGTGATTTTCAAGAAATGCTGCAATGGCCGTAAAAATTCTTAGCATTTCATCAGTACTGAATCCCCCATGGCCGCCACCGGGAATTGTGACAAGTTCGTTGGCGACGCCCGCACCGTCAAGCGCTTCATGCAGTCGCGTTGCATGTTTGTAGGGCACAATTGGGTCGGCATCACCATGGATCGTTAGGACCGGTGGCAATCCGCGTCGAACATACGTCGTCGGTGAGACGCGCTTAGCGATGTCATCGCGGCCGGCGTGACTTCCGAGCCAGGCTTCCGTGAAATTCCCGGATACGCCCGGTGTGTCATGCAGAAGATCGTAGACATCGGTGATTCCGTACCAGTTGATTACAGCGGCGACTTTAAGTTCAGCGGTTGAGGTGTCGCCGGTTGTCCATGACCGTCGCCGGTCGCCTGGACATTGCCGGTCAAGGCCTGCAGAGGCAGGAAGAAAGCCCGTTGTGAGGGCGAGGTGTCCACCCGCTGAGTTGCCAGTAACCACGATGTTATCGACATCAAAGTTGAATTGTTCAGCATTGCGGTAGACCCAGCGGAGCGCACAGCGACAATCCTCCACGGCTGCTGGCGCATGAGCATCGTCGGCCATGCGGTATTCCACGTTGACAACGGCCCACCCACTATCTAAATAGGGAAGGAAATTCATCAGAGATGTTTCCTTGGCCCCGTTGGTCCATCCCCCGCCGTGAATAAAGAGGAGGGTTGGCGCTGGTTCGGTCGCTCCTCTCGGCTGATAGACGTCCAGTTTCAGGTCGACACCGCCAGCTCGCAAATAAGTAATGTTCGGCGCAAGACGATAGCCATTCCCGACCTCTACGAACTTCGTGGCAGTGGTGCTCAACTGTGCGTTGGCTGGCACAACTGCGGCTAATGCGAGAGCTGCTAAGAAAATACTGCTGATGACCGTGGTCCGTGTCATGTGAAATACCTCGTTATCTCTTCCGGCTAGTTTCTTGACGACCCCATGAACAGTTGCAACACGTACCAGAACATCAATGCGATCGACGCAAAGAGTGTGAGTGCGGCTGCCACATATCGATCTTCTGGATAGTGATGCAGCACGTTGGATGTGTCGTACAGGATGGCCGCCCCCGCCATGCCAATCATGGCGACCGAGAACCAGGTGCCAAGTTGAAAGCCGAACAAGAGTGCGGCGAAAATCGCGACGATTGCAAGGATGCCGACCCAGCGCAGTATGGCCCCGAGAAATGAAAAGTCTTTTCGTGTCCAGAAGACAATGGCAGTCAGCGCGGCGGAGCCCAGTAAGGTCACTGTGGCTGCACTTTCAATGACGCCGCCGCCGGCATATGACTGCGCCAGATAAAGCAGCGGCACGAAGATAATGGCCTCACCAACCACAAACCCGCTCAGCGCCAAGTATTGGTTTTTAAGAGATTTCGATTGTGTGGCGGTTCGTGTGGCAAGCCAGCTCAATCCCATAAATAACATCAGGACAAGCATCCAACTCCCGCCCAGCATGGCGCGCGCAATCGGTTCGGCAAGGCCTGAGGTGAACAAGAACATTTCAACCACAATAAATCCGACGATGGCCGCAAAGAGGTGGTTATACGTGCGCGTAATAAAGGTGGCGCGTCGGTCGACCCCAAGAAATTCAACCGGTGTAGAGGTATAGCTTCCTTGTAAAGCTGGTGTCTGCTGTCGCTGGTAATTCATGGGTTTGTTCTCCTGCCATCAGAATAGAACATTACGAGAGAACGCGCATGTCTGGAACATTTGACAGGCACCAGCGTTCACCTGATACTGACGAGCATTAGCTCATGTCGCGATTACAGTCACTGACGAGTTTGCTGGTCGGGATGCAACTGTTGTTTGGTTGGGCGAGCGAGCGGGTCGTTGCCCAGGAGGTCTGGCAACAGAGCCTTCTTGAGCGCTATTGTGTCGGATGTCACAACGAACAGCTCGAGACAGGTGGACTTGCCCTTGACCGACACGATGTGATGCAGGTGGCCGCAGAGCCGGCTGTCTGGGAAACCGTCGTTCGGAAACTTCGGGCCGGAGCGATGCCGCCGGTACCAAGACCCCGCCCCGACGGTGTGACCTATGAGCGGTTTATTCAGTACCTTGAGACCGAACTTGACCGGAATGCGTTAGCTGAGATTAATCCCGGACGGACCGAAGCCTTCCACCGCCTGAATCGCACCGAATATCACAATGCTGTTCGAGATCTATTGGACCTTGAAATCGATGTCTCCGCATTACTTCCGGCAGATGGTGCGAGTTACGGATTTGACAACATCGCTGGGGTGCTGGGTGTGTCCCCGACTCTTCTTGAGCGGTACTTGGCCGCGGCACGAAAAATTAGTCGTATCGCGGTCGGGAGATCAGCTGTATCTGCTACGACCGAAACGTTTCGTGTGACGAATGATCTCTCACAAGATTATTGGGTCGAAGGTATGCCATTCGGTACTAGGGGAGGAGCCAGGTTTCAGTACAACTTTCCACAAGACGGTGACTACATTGTCCGAGTGACTCTGGCCCGTGGCACCGGTGGTGCATTGGCAGCATTCGATGTCCCGCATACGCTTGAAGTCAGTCTCGATAATGAGATTGTTCAGTCCTATACGGTAGGAGAAGCGCCTCCAACTGATGTCTCACGGGATGCTACCGCCTATCGGGATTGGCGAGCCAGCCAACGCGAGGTCGATCGGGACTGGGAATTTCGAGTGCCGGTTCGGGCAGGCCCCAGGGACATTCAAGTGACCTTCGCCCGTCGCACATGGGCGTATCCCGAATCGGTGCGTGAACCGTACCTGCGACCGTATACGGCCGTCGACACGCGGCATCAGCCGTATCTTGGTCAGCTCACTATCACGGGTCCATATGATACGAACGATGCCGCCCCGGTTGTGCCGACGCCGAGTCGTCGGCGAATCTTTAGCTGTAGTTCCTCTGATGCGCAACCGGTTGCAGAGCAGACAGTGTGTGCGCGAGAGATCTTGTCGAAACTTGCGCGGCGGGCATACCGACGACCAGTGATAAAAGCAGATCTCGATGTGTTGCTTGATTTTTTTGAAGACGGACGTGTTGAAGACGGGTTTGATGCTGGGATTGAACTTGCATTGCGGTGGGTGCTCGCCAGTCCGGAATTTGTTTTGCGTGTTGAGCGAGACCCGGATGGACTTTTGCCTGGCACCACTTATGAAATTTCTGAATTAGAGCTAGCCTCGAGATTGTCATTTTTCTTGTGGTCCAGTGTGCCGGATGACGAGTTGATTGATCTGGCGGCTACGGGCCAACTTCGGGAACCAGCGATTCTCGAAGCTCAGACGCGGCGCATGCTTGCCGACGACAAAGCGAGTGCACTGGTCACAAATTTTGCGAGCCAGTGGCTCTATCTACGAAATGTGCCGGCTCTGTATCCGGATGAGGATCTGTTTCCTCATGTGGGAGAGGCGTTGCGACAGGCGATGCAGCGGGAAACAGAATTATTTGTAGAAGATATTTTTCTTCGTGACCAGAATGTCATGAACCTGTTGACGGCGGATTACACGTTCGTCAATGAGCGGTTGGCTCGCCATTACGACATTCCACATGTTTACGGGAGTCATTTTAGGCGCGTGTCACTCGACCGGTTGGGGCATGATGCCCGGCGTGGTCTTCTTGGGCATGCCAGTATTCTGGCGGTGACGGCGTATCCGAACCGTACGTCTCCAGTGTTGCGTGGAAAGTGGGTTCTAGAGAATCTATTGGGCACGCCACCGGCATCACCCCCGCCGGATGTGCCGTCATTGGAGGAAACGACAGATAATGGTGAGGTGTTGTCGATGCGGGAGGCCACGGAACGCCATCGCGCTAATCCGGTGTGTGCGAGTTGTCATCGTCTGATGGACCCTCCAGGATTTGCGCTTGAGCAATTCGATGCGACTGGTCGCTTTCGAACGCATACGGCTGCGAATACGCTCATTGATGCGACTGGCGAGTTACCGGACGGTACGCAGTTTGATGGTGCAGCCGGTTTACGGGACGCATTAGTTGCAAGCCCTGCTCGATTTGTCGGTACACTGACAGAGAAACTGATGATCTATGGACTTGGCCGAGGCTTGGAGCATTACGACGCGCCGATCGTGCGAGGCATCCTGCGAGATGTAGCAGATGACAATTATCGATTCTCATCGATTATTCTTGGTATCGTCAAAAGTCCGCCGTTCACAATGAGGAGGACGGAGTCATGATTATTTCGAAGAAAGCCCTTCCACGTCGGACCGTGCTTCGTGGTCTGGGGACGGCGATGGCGTTACCGATGCTTGACGCAATGGTACCGGCGTTGTCCGGTATTTCCGGACGAGCGGCTGAACCGGTCCGTCGGTTGGGTTGGGTCTACTGTCCGAACGGGATGGCGATGGATGCGTGGATGCCTGCGGCCAAGGAATCGCTCGAGTTGTCAACGACATTAAGTCCACTTGCACCGTACCGTGACCAGACGGTTGTGGTGAGCGGATTGGCGCAAGGTCAGGCAGAAGCGCTTGGTGATGGGAATGGCGAACACACACGTGCGACCGCGACCTGGTTGAATGGGATCCATCCTCGTGAAACAGAAGGGGCTGATGTCCGTGCTGGCAAGACAGCTGACCAGATTGCCGCAGATCAACTGGGGCGTACCACGCCGCTCAGCTCACTGGAACTGGCTATTGATCAGGACTTTCTGGTTGGCAGTTGCGATAACGGGTACAGCTGCATCTACATGAACACCATTGCGTGGAGGGATGAAACGACGCCGCTGCCGATGCAGAATAATCCGCGCGTCGTGTTTGAACGACTTTTTGGTGACGGGGGTTCTACAGCCGACCGGCAATCAGAATTCAAGAAAGACCGGAGTATCCTGGATGCAATCACGGGTGACTTAGCGAGATTACAGCGTGAGGTTGGTGCTGGTGATCAGGCTCGTGTCACCCAGTATCTTGAGGCTGTGCGTGCCATTGAGCGTCGTATCCAACTGTCCGAACAGAAAGATACAGAACTGCCTGAACTCGAGCGACCCGTCGGAATTCCGGAGTCGTATCAGGAGCACGTCAAACTGATGTTTGACCTGACTTCGTTGGCCTATCAGGTTGATATGACCCGGGTCTTTACATTCATGTTGGGGCGTGAGCTGAATGGCCGTGCGTATCCAGAGATTGGTATTCCTGACTCTCACCATGGGTTATCCCACCATCGATATGACCTGGAGAAATTAGCGCAGCTTGCCAAGATCAACACGTACCACGTGTCGCTGTTTACGCACTTTCTTGATGAACTGGCGAATATGCCTGATGGAGATGGGTCGCTGCTGGACCATTCATTGCTCATGTACGGTGCGTCATTAAGTGATAGCAACAAACATTCCCATTTTGACCTTCCGCTGTTATTGGTTGGTGGCGGCGCGGGACAACTCAAAGGCGGACGTCACCTCCAGTACCCGCGTGATACGCCCATGACGAATCTGCTGGTCAGTCAGTTGGATAAAGCGGGTGTTCGACTTGATGACGGATTGGGTGACAGCACAGGTCGACTTGTGGAACTCGCACCGTTAGCTAACATTTAACGAGGGTGAAGACAGAGGTTGAACGAGTGTTAGATTGCCTTGGTCGTCGATTGACCTGGTGCTCGAGACCCATGACGGCACGCACACTGTGTACGCTGCTGGCCCTCGGTATCGTTCCTGGCCTTGCGGAGGTTTCCAGCGCACAGTCGGGGGCTGTTGAGAAACTTGCGCCGGATTCTGGTTTACACCGCGCGGCCCATCTTGGGGATGTCGTATCACTTCAGCGCGAGCTTGATGCAGGGACTGATCCCAACGTAATAAATCGGTTTGGTGTCACGTCGCTATCGCTGGCCTGCACCGGAGGTCATGTCGATGCGATCAACGTGCTCTTGACTGCAGGCGCTGACCCCAATCAAGCGTCGGCAGCCGGTGAGACTCCATTGATGGTGGCTGCACGGACTGGAGTGGTTGACAGCGTGGTCGCGTTACTGGAGCACGGGGCCGACCCGGTGGCCCGTGAAAGCTGGATGGGGCAGACCGCATTGATGTGGGCAGCGGCCGAACGTCACGCTGATGTTATCGGGCCGCTGGTTGACGCTGGTGCGGAGGTGAATGGGCGTACGAATTCTGGTTTTACGCCACTGATGTTTGCCACGCGCCTGGGACACATTGAGACGGTCGATGCCTTACTTGAGGCTGGAGCGGATCTTCATCAGACACTTCCAGATGGCACGAGTGCGCTGGTCGTCGCGGTGATCAACGCGCACTATGATTTGGCGGTACGGCTGTTAGAACGTGGCGCCGACCCGACCGCTGCTGAGCAGGGTTGGACAGCTCTCCACCAGGTTGTGTGGACACGCCGACCGAATACCAACAAAAACCAACATAATCCGTCGCCGCGGCCACGAGGACGTGTCACAGATCTTGAGCTCGTTAAGGCACTGGTTGCGCATGGGGCTGACGTTAATGCGCGGCAGACGAAGGAGCCACGCGATGGCTACCGCAATATATTGAACCGGATTGATGCGACACCCTTTCTTCTAGCCGCCAAGGTGGTCGACCTTGAGTTAATGCGGCTTCTGCTTGACCTTGGTGCTGACCCGCTACTGACGAATGAGGACGGTACGACTGCGCTGTTGGTCTCGGCTGGGGTGTCAGTCTGGCCGAATGAGAGTGCTGGAAGTAATGAAGAAGCTCTTGAGGCTGTGAAATTGATGATGGAGCTCGGGGATTCGGTCACCACCATTGACGACAATGGCGATAGTGCGTTGCATGGGTCTGTAATGCGTGGGGCAATGGAGTTAACACTGTTCTTGCTTGATCAGGGCGCGACACTCAGTCACGTCAATGAACGTGGGTGGTCACCGTTGACGATTAGCCAAGGTGTTTTTTACGGAAATCTGGGTCGACGCTTCCCGGAACTCGAAACGGTCTTACTGGGACTTGGTGCGACATCGCCACCTCAACCTGAATTACCGAAATAGATGACGGCTGGACGCAACGAATGCTGGCTTACGCAAGGTCGGGCTCGTTAACCGGGACTCAGGAATATGTCAGGCGCAACGGTCCGTTAGTGTGGAGGAGAGAGCATGACTCCTAGTCGTCGTGAATTTTTGCAGGCTACTGGGGCTGTCGGTGCAGCGGCTATGACCTCAGGCGGAAGCCGACCGGTGCAGGCTGGTGCACAGGCCGTGATGAATCAAGAGTTGCGCACTGTGCAAACGGCTGTGCTTGATATCGGCTATGAAGAGAGTGGCCACTCGGACGGATTTCCGATTGTCTTACTGCACGGGTTTCCGTATGACATTCGTGCGTGGGACGGTGTGGTGCCACCACTAGCGGAGGCAGGCTACCGTGTCCTTGTTCCGTACCTGCGAGGCTACGGGTCGACGCGTTTTCGAAATCCAGACGAGCCCCGTATGGCCGAACAAGCGGCCATTGCCCAGGATGTTGTTGATTTTGCTGATGCTCTGTCATTAGACCAGATTGCGACGGCTGGCTTCGATTGGGGAAACCGTGCCGCCTGTATTACATCGATCTTGCATCCTGATCGCGTGCGTGCCCAGGTCGCCATTGGTGGGTATTCCGTGCAGGATACGGTGTCGCCGTCACGACCATCGTCATCGGCTGCTGGCGAAGCACGGTTGTGGTACCAGTGGTACTTCAATACCGAGCGAGGGCGTGCTGGATTAGAAGCGAATCGGCAAGATATCTGTCGCCATCTGTGGGACACCTGGTCTCCCACCTGGGACTATACCGATGCGGTCTATAACCGGTCGGCGCCAGCATTTGACAATCCAGATTTCGTTGATGTGGTCATTCATTCGTATCGACATCGCCACGGGTATGTCCTCGGAGAAGATCGGTTTCTGGCCGTTGAACGTCGGCTTGCCGAACGCCCCCCAATTACGGTGCCTGCAATCGTACTCCGCGGGAATGACAGTGGTTTTGGCCGGCCCTCGACTGATCCGTCGGCAGACCAGCGTCGTTTTACCAATTTGGTTGCGCGGCGCCTTATTGATGGGGCTGGACATGATCTTGCGCCTCAGCGGCCTGAGGCTGTGTCAGATGCATTGCTGGAGCTTTTAGACTAAACAGGAGTTCTGATGCGTGGGTGTCTGGCCCGCGCTATACTCGCGACTTCTTCCGAGATAAGAGGAGAGAGACGACATGAAGTGCTCATCAAGGTTTGTTCTGGGGATATGTGTATTCGGTTTGCTTAGTGTTGTGCCCGTGCAGGATGTGTCCGCACAGGGTGGGTGGACGACATTGTTCGATGGTTCGAATTTGAACAATTTCAATCCGATTGGAGATGCCAATTGGGAAATTGCTGATGGGGCCGTTGGTGCTGACAGCGGAAGTGGCTTCCTCGTGACGAAAGAGTCGTACGCGGATTTTGAACTCACGCTTGAGTTTTGGGTTGACGAACCAGCGAACAGCGGAATATTCGTCCGGTGTGCGGATGCGATGAGCGTCACTGACCGCAACTCCTATGAAGTCAATATTTATGACACCCGAGCTGACCAGACGTATCGGACAGGCGGGATCGTACATATTGCGGCCCCGAATAGCGTCATCATGACGGGTGG
>CAUZRA010000017.1:0-11868 GCA_963582035.1 Vicinamibacteria bacterium
AGCTGATGTGTTTACAAGGGGCTATTTACAGAGCTCTGCAAGGCGAGAAATTACTTCGCCGACGATATTGTCTGGGGTAGATGCCCCAGCGCTCACCCCGATAGAGAGCTTCCCGGTAGTCGGGAACCAGTGTTCTTGGACCTGTTCAGCGCTGGCACCGGCTGTAGTTGTTGTCGGGAGGTGGCGGAGCTCTGATGGTGAAGCGAGACATGAGGGGTCTGCTATATGGTAGGTCGCAACTTTCCGTGCACAGATTTTTGCAAGATTACGCGTATTGCTGCTGTTATAGCCTCCGATGACTATAGCCAGATTGAGGTCGGCCTCATTAAGGAGCGCCGTGATCGCGTCTTGGCGGTCTTGGGTTGCACTGCAGATAGTGTCGAATGCACGGTAATGTTTATCAATCGCCTGCTCGCCGTAACGGTCAGCCATCGCCTGCCGTATCAGTTGCCCAATTTCAAGAGATTCAGACATGAGCATAGTCGTTTGGTTGGCCAGTCCAACGCGGCTTAGATCCCGGCTGGGATCGAAGTCCTGAGAGCAGGCGTGCAGAAAGTGGGCTTGGAACGATTCGAGTGGTTTCTTGCCCGTGATGTAGTCACATATCAGTTCGGCTTCTTTTCGATCGAGCACGATTAGATATCGACCATTGTCGGTAACGCGCGCTTGAGATGCGGTCGCTTGGGTTTCTTCGTGTTTGACCTTCCCGTGAATAACCGCGGTATAACCGTCGCGAGCGAACTGTCTTACGTTCTTCCAGACGTTCAATACTGACCCACATGTGGTGTCGACTAGTGTGCAGTCGGAACTGGTCAGGCGTTCGAGCTCACGGATGGTAACGCCAAAGGCAGGGAGAATAACGACATCATTGGGGGTGACGTGCTCAATGGATTCGGACGGGTCACTCAAAAAGCGAATGTCTGCTGCCCGAAGACGGGCGTTGACTTGGGGATTGTGGATGATTTCACCAGTGAGGTACACCGTTCGTTCGGGGAATTTCTTTCGTGTCTGGTACGCGTAATCAACAGCTCGTTCTACGCCGTAACAGAAGCCAAATTCTTTGGCGAGATGTACTGAGACACGACCGTCCTGATAGGTGAAATCATTAAGACGTATGGTTTCGACGAGATCGCTGTGGTAATCACGGGCGAGATCGCCAGCTACCACATGTTTGAGATCTAGTCCTTTTCTGAATACCTCTGCAGACAAGCTCGTTCAGGCTCCTACCTTACTGTGACGGATGCTTCGAGAAATCGCGGAGTCAGTTCATCGAGAACAATGAGATGCGACACCAGCGGCGACTCCACAGCGTACTCGATACCAGCCATGAACTCCTCGTCAGCGGCAAGGTCATACAGTTCAATTCTTGATTCGAGCAATTGAGTTGATCGTTCGCGAACAGGCACAGCATTTTGTGGCGAGGTGCTTATCTCGACGGGCAGGTTTTGGGATAATGTAACGGATGAGCGAACAGCACTACCTAGGAAAGGTGCGACAGCGCACGTAAGCACCAGGCAGATGGTTAACGGCGCTAGTCGAGGAAGTGGTCGTGATGCAGTCGATGGAAAAGTTAATACGGTCGCTGGCGGTGCCAAGTAAGTATCAATCCGGCGTAGGATTTCCGAGCGCTGTCTAAGTGGAACATGGCCTAATTCAGGGATTGAGCAAGAGGCCGTTTGTGCACCTTGGTGGATGTTTTCGAGAGTAGCTTTGATTTCGGAAAGAGCCGTCTTGCAGTGTTTGCAACCGCGTACATGATCCTGCGCTATATCCAAGCGTCGTCGTACTTGTACGGATGAAGTCGGTTTATCTACTGCTAATGCGAGTGCAGTTAGTGTGTTCTCAGTCGGGTGGCCAGTCGCAGCTTGTCTGACGGCATATCCGATGGTCCGGCACCAGTAAATAAGTGTTTCCATGGTCTGTCTTACGCCCTTATACGGCAGCCTTATCCTTGGATGAGGGTTGGACGTTCCGGATCAATGTTCGGAGAGAACGAATCGCACGGAAGAGATGTACTCGAACGGTAGATTCAGCGATGTTAAGCATGTTTGAGACGTCTTTGGTCGAGTATTCCTCAAATTGATTGAGGATGACGATGGAACGCTGTCGCTCGGGGAGTTGTTCCACCGCGGCAAGCAATTCGTCGCGGCGTTCGTTCGCGAGGAAAGTTTGTTCAGCTGAGGGCGCGCTGGCTGGTTCTCGGCGGATAAGTTCATCTATGTGGTCGTTAGTAGGGACAACCCAGCGTCGCCGTCGACTCTGGGCTTTAAGTCTGTCAAGACACCCGTTTACTGCAATTCGGGATAACCACAGTGAAAAGTACAGGTTATCCTGAAATGTTGGGAGGTGGATGAAGGCTTTAAAAAAAGTATCCTGGACGACCTCATCGACCTCCGAGGGATCACGAAGATAGTAATACGCGATCCGGGTGATTCGATTCTGGTGGATGGCTATGATGTTTTCGAAACGGCTGCGTGCTTCTTGATGTTTTCCTGAATTCAGCAGTTGCTTGATTTCAGACGCAATCCTTGAGTCATTGTCAAAGTTTGAGGTGTCTTGTGTAGACGAAGATACAGTGCCGACCATGGCATTCATTAAGTTCAAAGACGACACAGTGTTTGCTGCGGTTTACAGTGAGCGTCTGGTTCCTGATCATACCTCGGTAGCAGTTTTCGTGTGGGCAATATCGTCGGGCGGAGCCGTGCTGCCAGGCTACGTCTGAATTGGCAGTTCATGGAAGTTCGAGAGAATAGTCCCTGGATAGTAGGTCGAAATAATTTGCGTGGTGGGGTGTCCGGCTTCAGCACGGGCCATCGCGCCTGTTTGGCAGAGTCCAGCACCGTGGCCGAAGCCTGTGCCAGTAATTAGAAAATGATCATTGCGCCTGCGAATCTCAAATTTCGTGCTTTTGATTCGCGTAAAACCGAAACGAGCGCCCAGAACCGAACGGAGAATAGCTCCGCTTACAGTTAGTTTCTTGCTGCCGTTAAGTTCGATTTTGAGTGCGCGACCCGCGTTGTCCCGCCGCGTTACTACTATGGTTTTCAGATCACGTCCGACTGTGGTTCTTGGATCACCGTTTAGGGCGTCGCGCAGTGTTTCACGACCGATACTCAACGTCCAAGGCGGACGGTTCAGGGTTCGGCAGAAATCGTCGATAACTCCATCTAGATACGGTGGGGCCGGGCCGCCCCACACGCTGGTTGCCGAGCTGGTCGCTCCTCCGCAATCTGCGTGGTAGACGGAGTCAATCGGTATGCCGTTGTAGGTGACGATCACTCCCGTTGTTCTGGCCACTGAGTCGTTAGCGAGTAATTGGTATGTGGTGAGATTGGTGGTCTGGTCGCGGTACACCTGGCAGTGAGTAGTTGAGCAAAAGTCGAAGCCGTCTTGCACGTGGCGGGTCCGGTGATGCAACACATAGGTTCGCGCGATGATCGCTTGAACTTCAGCGATTGTGCGTGCAGCTAGCAGCGATAGAGAGCCCAGTGGGACCTCTGCGAGGATCGTTCCACGTACGTAATACTCGACAGGGACAGTTTTGACCGTTTCGTCGGGTTGTTGGACACGTATGCTTATAGGGATGTGGTCACGAGTCACTGTGTCGGTAGTCGGTGTGACAGCGTTGCGACGGATACAACCAGGAAGTAAGGCCCCGATCAGAGTGGCGATAAAGGCTCGACGCCTACCGGTAATCGTTTCTGCGTGGAGTAAGCTTCGTTGCGTCAATATTTTTGCATCATAGCATGTGAAACCACAGTATCATGTGCACGGAAATCCCTGATATCCCATACATAGGGCTTGGTGGTAATGAACAATAAGACAGTCGTTGACGTGCTACCAGGGCTTAGCAGCGCTTCTGTAGGCCGTATAGAGTGGAATTTAGGCGCTGCCGCACTTTACGAAGAAGCCGTCCGCCGCGGCGAGGGTATGATTTCTGAATCCGGTCCTTTGGTGTGCTTAACGGGGGCGCATACGGGACGGTCGCCCAATGATAAATTTCTTGTCAGAGAGTCTTCGAGCCAAGATGACGTGTGGTGGGGAAAGACCAATCGTCCCGTAGACCCCGAACAGTTCGATCTGCTTTATGACGACATGATGGCGAGCCTCGCCGATAAAGAGTTATTTATCCAAGATTGTTGCGCTGGCACTGACCCGGACCATCGCTTGCCGGTCAGAATCATCACGGAGTATGCCTGGCATAGCCTTTTTGCGCGGACGATGTTTTTAGAGCAGCCGGCTGGCACGCCACCGGGTGTTCATGTTCCGGAATTTACGGTTATCGACGCTCCTTCAATGAAAGCTGATCCGGCACGGCATGGAACTAATTCGGACGTGTTTATTTTTGTGAATTTCGTACGAAGGCTTATCTTGATCGGCGGGACTAGTTATGCGGGGGAAATTAAGAAATCCATCTTCAGTGTAATGAACTACCTCTTGCCGTTACGAAATGTGATGCCGATGCATTGTTCGGCGAATCGATCTAGGGATGGTGAGGTGGCGTTGTTTTTTGGACTTTCCGGTACTGGTAAGACGACGCTGTCAAGCGACCCGGAACGACTGTTAATTGGTGACGATGAGCATGGTTGGACTGAACGTGGTGTCTTTAATTTTGAAGGTGGATGTTACGCGAAGATGATCCGGTTGTCGGCAACGGCTGAGCCGGATATTCATGCGATAACGAAAAGGTTTGGAACAGTTCTCGAGAACGTCGTAATGGATGCGGATACACGAGTGCTCGATCTTGATAATGATCGTTTTACTGAAAATACTCGTGGTGCTTACCCTATTTCCTATATCGACAACTGGGAACCAACTGGTCAAGGTGGGCACCCAACGAACATCATTATGTTGACGGCAGATGCATTTGGTGTTTTACCTCCGATATCTCGATTGACCCCTGCTGGCGCTATGTATCACTTTCTATCTGGATACACAGCCAAGGTGGCCGGTACGGAAAAAGGGGTAACAGAGCCACAGGCCACGTTTAGTACCTGTTTCGGCGCTCCTTTTATGGTGCATCACCCGAACGTGTACGCGAAGTTACTTGGTAAGCGAATAGCAGAGCACGGTTCCGACGTGTGGTTGGTTAATACAGGCTGGACTGGCGGGCCTTACGGTACGGGCACGCGGATGGAGATTGCCCATACGAGGGCGATGATTACTTCGGTTCTTTCGGGCGAACTGTCTGGTGTCGATTCCATTCTGCATCCAGTATTTAATGTCGAAGTTCCAGTCGCTGTACCTGGTGTTCCAGCGTCGGTACTGCAGCCGAGGGGGACGTGGAGTGATGGTGCAGACTATGATGCGCAGGCTCGGCGATTAGCTGCGATGTTTACTGAAAACTTCAAAGCATTCGAATCCGAAGTGGACGAGGCGGTCTTACTCGCCGGACCAAAGGTCTAATCGCGAGGTCTCTGAACAAGTGTCATGGGTTTCGAACCAGTTATTGGCCTCGAGGTACATGCTCAACTCGTAACCGAGACAAAGATATTTTGCGGATGCTCGACTGCTTTTGGGCGACCCGCGAACAGTAACGTGTGCCCGGTTTGCCTGGGGTTGCCGGGAGCATTGCCTACACTGAACGATCAAGCCGTTGAGTACGCAGTCCGGGCTGCCCTTGCCCTTGGTTGTACGGTACAAGAAAAATCTATTTTTGCTCGTAAGAACTACTTCTACCCTGATTTACCGAAGGGATATCAGATCTCGCAATATGAGGAACCGTTGGCGATCGATGGCGTGGTGCAGTTTTCGGACGATGAGGTGCTTCACCGAGTGCGTATTACGCGAGTTCATCTGGAAGAGGATGCTGGTAAATCTATTCATGAAGGGTTTTCTGATTCAAATAGAAAAACCCATCTAGATTTTAACCGGAGCGGTGTTCCCCTAATAGAAATTGTGACTGAGCCAGACCTCAGGACCCCAGCGGCCGGAGCGTTATTTTTCGAGCGTCTTCGTGGAATTCTGATGGCGATCGGTGTGAATGATGGAAATATGGAAGAAGGAAGCCTTCGGTGTGATGCGAATGTATCGCTGCGGCCGGTTGGACGGACAAAACTTGGGGTCAAAGTAGAAGTAAAGAATTTGAATTCTTTTCGATACCTAGAGAAAGCGATCGAGTATGAGATTGGTCGACAAGCGTCGGTATTGAGTCAGGGAGCCGACGTCGTTCAAGAGACCCGGTTGTGGGATACGAATGGTGACCGGACTGTGTCGATGCGTAGCAAGGAAGAGGCTCATGACTACCGCTATTTCCCAGATCCGGATCTTCCTCCACTGATAATTTCCTCATCATTTCGTGAGAACGTCCGTAAGTCTTTGCCAGAGTTACCAGAGGTCCGGGCGGAGCGTTTCATGGACGCGTATGGATTGTCGCGCCAGGATGCCTACTATTTGTCTGCGGACCGCGAACTCGGAGAGTATTACGAATTGGTGGTAAACGTATCAGAGAATCCAAAAGCATCGGCTAATTGGTTAATTGGTGCGGCGGCGCGGAGGGCGAAGTTGACCGCAACGCCGGTGTGGAACATTGTGTCGGCTGAGGCGTTAGCAGAACTGATTCGTATGGTGGACGATGGGACAATCAGCGGCTCGATTGCAAAAGAAGTGTTTGAGACGACTGCGGATAGCGGTAAAAGTCCAATTGACATCGTACGGGATGGAGGGCTATCTCAGATCGGAGATGTTGGCGAGCTTGAGGGTGTCATTCGGCAAGTGCTTGATGCGAATATGGAAGCCGTAGGAAAGTACCGTTCCGGAAAAGAAGGCACCCTTGGTTTCCTAGTGGGGCAGGTGATGCGTGCGACGAAAGGGAAGGCGAATCCGAAACTTGTAAATGAGTTACTGCGCACGCTGCTAGGGGCATGATATGACTGCATGGTCATTCTGCTTCGAAACATGATTTCCTTCTAGAAGGAGAAAACGTGTTAAGGATTGACACCGAATGACTGCCGTGGCTACACTGACCTCAGGTGTGTAACTCCTTCCAGGTTGACTGCGGTGCAGACTAGAGAGACCATGCACCTCTTACGTCGAGATGTGAAGCAACTTCGAGTGACATTCTATCGGGAGGAGCTGTTTAGGCACTGGCAGTGCCTTGAGCAGCAGCGTGAACAGTACTCCGATAAAGCTATTACTGACATTGAGTGCGCACTCGGTAAGTTGATGTTGCGTGTTGACGCATTGTGCGGTGATGAGCGCGGGCAAAAAGTAGTCGCGCAGTTACTGGGTAAGATTGATGGCGTGACCCGGTTATCGTCATGGTCGAAATCGTCGCGGATACATTAGACCCTTCTTTTTTTAGATCTAGCCCCCTGACTCTTTCAATCCTTCGTCAGCACGTTCTAGCAATTGTCAGGGCGGGTATTGCTGGCGCCGACCCTCAGACACTTGTCAAAAGCGCGCTAGCGGGCGGGGTATTGTCCCGTGTGCCCCAAGGCACGAAGGTAACGGTTATAGCTGCAGGTAAAGCTAGCGGTGCGATGGCCTCTGCATTTACGTCGGAGTTTGGACAATCGGTACGAGGTTTGATTGCGTCACCCCAGTTGGGTGAGCGAGTCGACGGGTTGGAATGGTTTGATGTTGGTCATCCAACGCCGACGGAGGGTAGCGTTGATGCCGGCTTGCGTGCCCTGCAATTAGCGTCGGAGGTTGGGGAAGGCAATATTTTGTTGGTGCTACTCTCAGGTGGTGCGTCGGCTGGGCTTACAGTTCCTCTTGAGGGTGTAAGTCTGGATGACAAAGTGCGTGTGACACGGTTGTTGCTTGAGAATGGCATTTCAATTGATGGGTTAAATTGCGTGCGGAAACACCTGTCCGCGATAAAGGGTGGGCGGCTGGCCATAGCGGCGAGTGGTCGCTGTATTACATTGGCCATCTCGGATGTGGTTAATCCCGTCCCAGATGATCCGGCAGTGATTGGTTCCGGCTTAACGGCGGTAGATCCGACGACATATGCGGACGCACTTCAGTGTTTGCACTCGAGTGGGCGAGCGACATTGCTACCGCGTGCAGTTGTCTCAGTACTTGAACGTGGTAGCAATGGGGAAGTAGAAGAAACACTGAAGCCTAACGACCACCTGCCAAATAATTCTGAGTATCACATTATCGGTAGTCGCTTGGATGCGATGGCGGCGGCGGCACATGAGGCCCGCCGATTAGGGTTTTATGCATTGACGCTTGAGGAGCCTATTACTGGCGAGGCTCGAGTGTCAGGTGATGCGTATATAAAGTCGCTTGCGCGATACGCTCATGAACAACCGCGTCCACTTTGTGTGGTGTCAGCGGGAGAAACCACTGTGAAAGTTAGAGGTCCAGGTCGAGGTGGACGGAATCAAGAATTCGCACTCGCCGGAGCCTTTTCGCTTGTTCGACGGTTTCCATTGGCGGTTGTTGCGAGTGTTGGCACGGATGGCATTGATGGCCCAACCGATGCAGCCGGCGCGATCATTGATACAACGACACCACTCCGTGCTGCCAATGCGGGCCTGGAACGTCCAGAATATTATCTAGGCTCGAACGATTCGTATGCTTTTTTCGATGGTGTGGGCGATTTGCTGCATACAGGTGCCACCGCCACAAATGTCGGTGATCTTCAGATTGCTCTGATTGCGTAAGCCTAATGCGAGTAAATATAAAGGAACATTGAAGTCAGTCATGTTGACGCCTAATGAATTACTCGAAGCAATTGAAGCGAAAATCAGTCATCCCGCAACGGTTCAAGAGATTCTTAAGAGTCTGAAACTACCTGGTTCGCAGCGGGCGACACTTTGTCGAAGACTCGCAAAGCTTGTTGAGCGTGGCGACCTGATCAAGATCAGAGGCCAACGATACGGGGTGCCGGAACGGATGCATTTGTTGACCGGACGACTGCATGTTCATCCGAAGGGATTCGGTTTCGTTAAGCCGGAAGATTCGACTAGGGACATTGGAAGTGATTTGTTTATTGCTGGCTCAAACCTCAATCAGGCGATGCATGGCGATCGTGTGGTGGCGCGCGTGGAACACGGGGGAGCTCTTTCGCGAACTGAGGGGAGAATTGTTCGGGTATTGGAACGCAGTGCGACAGGGTTAGTGGGTCGATACGAGCCGAATACTGCCGGTTTTGGTTACGTCATTCCGTTCGATCGTCGCTTTTTGATGGATGTTCATATCGCCTCTGGTAACGCTGGTAATGCCGAGGCGGGCGACATGGTGGAGGTGGAGATTACGACGTTCCCGACGCAGACACGCAGTCCTGTCGGACGGGTGATTAAAGTAATGGGACAAATAGAAGAAGAGGGAGTTGATACGCAACTTGTGTTGAAGAAGTACGGTATTCCGGATGCGCATGACCAGGAAGTAGTAGATGAGGCGCTGCGACTAGGTGACAAAGTTCGTCCGCGCGACCGGCGTGGGAGGACTGACTTCAGGGATCTTGTGACGGTGACAATAGATGGAGTGAGTGCACGTGACTTCGATGATGCCATCACGATTGATCGCTTAGGAAACGGAAATTATTGGCTGGGGGTGCATATCGCGGATGTATCGCACTATGTAGCCGAAGGCAGTGCGCTCGATCGCTCGGCCTATACCCGTTCAACGTCTGTGTATTTCCCCGATCGCGCCGTCCATATGTTTCCCGCAGCGTTGTCGACTGGATTGTGTAGTCTGAAACCGAAAGTAGATCGCCTTGTTCAATCCTGTCTTATGGAAATTGATCCCGCTGGCGAAGTGAAGCGTTACGAAATACATGATGGTGTTATTTGTAGCAATGAACAGATGACGTACGGTGATGTTAATGCCATCTTGACTCAGAAGAATTCTGACGTGCGTAAGAAATACGCTGGCCTAGTCTGTTTGTTTGAAATCATGGAAGAGTTGTTTCATGTCTTACGGAGGCGTCGAACGGTGCGCGGAGCGATCGATTTTGATCTGCCAGCAGCACGTTTTGAACTTGACGAAGTTGGCGCTGTTAAGGCAATTGTTCCTGAAGAACGCACGCTCGCGCATCGGCTCATTGAAGAATTTATGCTGGTGGCGAATGAAACGGTTGCGGCTGAGCTTGAGGGGCGGGGTATTCCAACGTTATACCGCGTTCATGAGCCACCGGATCCGCTTAAAGTTGAAGAATTCGAAGGATTCGTTACCTCTCTCGGTTATAGTCTCGCAGCTGGTGCGGAGGCAGTCAGCCCTGGGCATTTCCAACGATTGCTTGAGAGGCTAAAGAGTCAACCTGAGCAGAGACCCATCACCTCGCTCATGCTGAGAGCGATGCAACAGGCTCGATACGATCCAGTTAACAAGGGGCATTTTGGATTAGCTGCGCCTTTCTACGCACATTTCACATCGCCGATCCGACGTTACCCGGATTTGATTGTGCATCGATCGCTGCGAGCTGGCACACGGGGTAAATTGACAGCCGGCCAGCGACGGACATGGTGTGAACTATTCCCCGAGGCGGCTCGATGTACGTCGGAACGTGAGCGAAGGGCGGAAGATGCCGAGCGGGAATTGGTCCAGTGGAAAAAAGTGCGGTTTATGTCGGATAAAATTGGCGACGAATTTACCGGTCATATTACAGGTGTTACGGCGTTTGGATTATTTGTTGAACTGACCGAGCAATTCGTTGAGGGTCTCGTTCATATCTCAAGTATGGCTGATGATTACTATCGATTTGTAGAGTCGCAATATCTACTTAAAGGTGAGAACTCTGGGAAGATCTACCGACTAGGGGATCTTGTACATGTTCAACTCGTCCGGATAGATAAGGATCATCGGCAGCTGGAGTTGGGTTTGACGGACGTACTTCGGTCAGTCCGTGCTGCTGTGGATGGTCGAAACGTTCGGACGAAAATTAAGAAACATAGCGCCCGACCGGTGAGTTCTAGGCGGCGAAAGAAGCGACGCTAGTCGTTGTCCCCGTAGTAGTGGGTGCTGGACATGTCTACGACACGATGAAGCACATTGTTGTTGGTACGGCGGGTCATATCGATCATGGGAAAAGCGCATTGGTTAAGGCGCTGACTGGCGTTGATCCTGATCGATTGAAAGAAGAACGGACTCGAGGCATTACGATCGATCTGGGATTCGCTCGATATCAAGATGGTGAGACTGACCTTGCGTTTGTAGATGTTCCGGGGCATGAACGTTTCGTGCGGAATATGCTGGCCGGTGCAACGGGAATTGATGCCGTTTTGCTGGTGATTGGCGCTGATGCTTCGGTTATGCCGCAGACGAGAGAGCACCTTGATATTTGTCGATTACTTGGGGTCGCGTCTGGGGTTGTGGCGATTACTAAGTCAGACATTGTTGATGAAGATATTGTGGATCTGGTGCGTCTCGAAACGGAAGAACTTGTAGCCGGTACGTTTCTTGAAGGTGCACCGATTGTTTCAGTCTCGGCGCGTACGGGGAATGGTCTCTCCCGATTGCGAGCGGAATTAGGTAATGTCGCGGACGTAGTTGTGGGAAGACCAACGGATGGTCTTCCACGGCTTCCGATTGATCGCGCATTTACATTAAAAGGTTTTGGGACGGTCGTTACTGGAACGCAGGTATCTGGTCGCATTGATCACGACACCGGTCTAGTTTTGTTGCCAAGCGAGCGAAGCGTTCGGGTGCGTGGCCTACAGGTACATGGGGAGCCAACAAAAGTGTCGGTTGCTGGACAGCGAGTCGCGGTAAATCTGAGTGGGATTGAGGTAGAGGACCTTCGACGTGGCGATACGCTAACGACGCCAGGGTCGATGTGCCCTACAACGCGGATCGACTGCCAGGTGACACTTCTTAAAGGTGCGCGGGAGCTTAAGTACGGCGCGCGCGTTCGATTTCATCAAGGCACGACTGAGGTGATGGCACGAATTGCCATCGGACCAAATTGCGGTGCTG
>CAUZRA010000018.1:0-11792 GCA_963582035.1 Vicinamibacteria bacterium
AGAAAGTCCGGGTCAGCTCTCGGTAACGCGACATGTCCTGCCCGAACAGTAGTTTGAACTGCGCCGGGACGGTCAATGACGACCAAACGCCGCGTTGGGACGGGGACATCTTCCACTCTAGGCGCAGGCAACTCACCACGCTCCCAATCCCCCAAAGTACGCTCAACACCCTGAAATGCTTCCTCAGCCGACACATCCCCAACAACCGCAATTACCGCGTTATTCGGCAGGTAATACATACGATGAAACGCAACCAAGTCATCGCGTGTTATTGCACGGACCGATTCCGGAGTACCGCTCGATGGCATCCCGTAAGGATGGAATCCATAGACCAGGCGGTTGAAAACGACCCTTGCAACATAGGCAGGATCGTCGTAGCTGACCTGTAAACTCGAGAGTACTTGCTGACGCTGCCTTTCAATTTCCTGTGGGGCAAACGCCGGTCTCCGCGTAACATCCGCCAACATATCGAGACCGAGATCAAAACTGTCCGTCATGACGAGGACATCAACGAAACTGAGCTCTCCAGCGGCTCCGGCGACAAGCGCGCCACCAACATTATCAATCACCCCTGCAATTTCAGGTGCAGTACGTGTCGTCGTCCCCTGGTCGAGGAGCTGTCCGACCAAAGAAGCAACGCCTAGCTTGTCCGAAGGATCACTTGAGGCACCGGCTCGAAGCAACAATCGTACGTTGACTGCGGGCTGCTCGTGATGCCCAACGTAGACGACACGGAGGCCGTTATCGAGGGTCCGGGTTTCGAACTCTGGGAAAACTACCTCACGTCGCAGTAACGGGGGAGGTGGATCCTCATTAGGCCAGTCATTTGTTTGCGCATTCACCGGCACAACCATGCTCATGGTCACAAATAAACACGCCAGGCATTCTCTCTTCGCAAACATCAGCGTCGGCCTGCTCCTGACCCACGAGGAAGAATTGTCATCACGAGACGGTTATCGTCTCGCAGGTATGTCTGAGCAACACGCTGCACATCAGCTTTTGACACGTTCAGGAAAATATCAAGCTCCCCGTCAGCCGTTGTAATGTCGTCGTGAATCACATGAGCATGAGCTAGATGCGATGCTTTGTCTGAGTTCGAAATCCGTCCGATTACATAATCGCGAGCGAATTGATTCTTTGCGCGCTGGATTTCTTGGTCGGTTGGTGGTTCCGCTTTCGCGCGGTCCAACTCAGCAATGAGTGCCTCGGCAGCAGTTTCGGTTGACTGGCCAAGTTGCACAACCGCGACGGCATAAAACAAATTTGGGTCTTCGATTATCGGACCGGCTCCAAATGCTGACACGGCAACCTGCTGGTCGTACACCAGCCGACGATAAATACGCGCACTTTGACCATCAGACAGAATCTTGGACAGGATATGCATCGGGTACGCATCTGGGTGCCCGTCGTAAGTGTTGTGATGGGCCACCACGACAGCCGGTAGTGGCCAATTATCGGCCTCGATTGTCACGCGACGCTCGCCTGCCGGAGGCGGTTCACGAGGAATGTCCCGAGGAACTGGTCGGCTGGCTTTCGGAACCCGCCCAAAGTAGTGCTCGACCATCTGAAGTGCATAATCCGTTTCAAAATCCCCCACGAGAGTGAGAGTCGCATTCTCAGGAACATAGTAGGTATTAAAGAATTCCTGCACGTCTTCGATGGATGCCGCCTCTAAATCGGCCATCGATCCGATTGGGGTGTGCTTATATGGATGAACGGAAAATGCATGATCGTAAAGAAGCTCTGACAGTAATCCAAAGGGCTCATTTTCGTAACGCCACCGACGCTCCTCTTTCACTACTTCACGTTCCGAATCAAGTGACTGCTCATCAATTCTGAGCGTCGCCATGCGGTCAGCTTCCAACCACAACATAAGTGGTAAATACTGCGCTGGAACTGTCTCAAAAAATACGGTTTCGTCTTCAGTCGTGTAGGCGTTTGCATCACCGCCAACCCGAGAAATCAGCGTGAGGTGTTCATCGGACTCGACATTGTGGGAACCTTTAAACATCAGATGTTCAAATAAATGAGCGAATCCCGTTCGCCCGGCTCGCTCATTCTTGGACCCGACGTGGTAATGAAGTTGAAGGTGCGCGATCGGGGTTGAGTGGTCCTCTAACAAAATCACACTCAAACCGTTATCCAGCGTCTCAAATGTATAATCAAATTTTGGCGGTCGCACAGCTGTCTGGACGACAGACGCACTGAAAACCACGAGCGCACCGACCAACGTGATACATACGAGAAGAGCGGCCAATGTCCGTGGCCGACGATACCTAGAGCGCATAGCTGATTATGGCACTAGTTGCCTAGTCGAGCACGAATCGGAATACGAAACGTGTCCAGCGAATCGGCGTCCTTGCAAAAATATCTGGATCGATACGACGCTCACGGCCAAGCAATAATTCAACGGCACCGACACCACCCTTAATCCGGACGCCTCCCTCAAGACGTCCTCCATACTGTGTCGTCCGCCCAAACATCGTCTTATCAACCAAGACGGCAGCACCATCAATCTCACCAAGAAGCGACACGTGCTCACCCACCGGACGTAATAACCTCACGGAACCATTAAATTCTTGTTCATAGTCCACCTCAGAACTCTCGGTCATGCTGAGCCATCGTCCCAGCGCCTCAATCTCAAAGGTGCCAACGCGGATACGATCGCCGTAAGAGAAGCCCAACATATTCCAGGATGGCGCGCCGGGGTTTTGGCGGTCAGAACGATGACGAGAAATATGGTGAAAGGTAGTCCCAAATTCTCCCCGCGGCAAACGAGTAAATACTGACAGGTCAAATGTGTACGCACTCTGATTAGGGTCGATCGCGCGTCGTTCATCACCAACCATCGTCTCGACATTGATGAACACATTTCCTCTGATCCAATTCAGGTCAAAGACATCCATATCGACACCAATATCAGGATCCCACTTAAACTGACTGTGACCATCGCCCGTCACTCTGTCACCGGTCACGTGCACGTCATAACGCGTAAGAAAGCCTTCGACGGCTTCAGAGACAGGTGCAGGGCGTGGGCCACCAATGACTTGCGCCCGTACCTGGCCAGCGAAAAGAAAACACTCAATGAGAACGGCTGCCAGAAAGACAAAACCGAGTTGAAAGACGCGCACCCGCTCAGAGGAAGGCATCATGAAAGCGGCGCAGTATACCACTCGCTCGTGCCTATTAGACGTTAAGAGTGAAAGCGCACCACGGTACGCTCAAAAAATGCGGAAAAATACTCCAGTCCTAATCTGGATTCAATATCACGCACGGAAGCGGCACGCTCATGAGGCGCAAGGGTGAAGATCGCACGAAGCTCGATCAAAGTTTCGCTTGAACGTGTATGCCATGTCACTCGATCCATTCCATGTTTTGCACCACGCCACGCAAGTAAATGACCCGCCGCAAGAAACCAGAAGTAATAGGCCACCAGATTCGGTCCTGGAACAAAAAACAACAAGGGTCCCAACACAGCACCCGCGAGTGATGAAACCAGGACTCGCCGCCAGTGCCGATCTGCATCACGCCGCAGCCCGGACTGCACCTTAGCCATTGCGCTGGAGACATCAAGATCACTGGGGTACACAAGCTCCGCATCGGATTGCTTTCGGAGATGCCAAAGTAGACGCCACTCGACAATCGCTTCTGCAATACGCCCGATGACAAAATTTCGAAACCTAGCCAACCATGACAGCCGCCTCGAGGGATCCATTGAGACCTCCGCTAGGCGCCGGGCACGACGTGAGTCCAACTCTTCCGCCATCATGTAGCGAAATCGAGAGAAAATACCGTGCCGCTGGTGTTCATCGGTCGGGTCAAGATCATCGACCTCTGCTGACTCACAATAGAGCTCATAACGGGTTGACCCGACGGGAACAAGGTAGACAGCAACTGGTGTCACAACGATTTACCTCTAAAACGATAGCAGGCTTATTACAGTTTTTGGGACACAACCGATGAGCGCAGCTTTGCAACGACGCTATCCGGCAATTAAAATGTGTGAGTAGGGGAACATTGGGTCTTTCGTATTCAGTACACACATCTAAACTCTAATGAAACTCGAGTACTCGAACAGCATAACTGTAGTTATCATTACGCTCGCCGTGGGTTTTATTGGATCAGCCAGTGCGGTTCTCTCCCAGCGATCGGCCTCAGAATCGCCAAACCAGACGGCAGAAGTCGCGCCTCCTAGTCTTGAAGCACCGGGGATTGCACGCGACCCGGCCGGACAGCCGATTGCGTTCAGCCATGCGCATCACGCCGGGCAGTACCAAATTGAGTGCGAATTCTGCCACGCCTATGCGCGCCGTGGACCGGTGGCTGGTATTCCCTCGGTAGAACGTTGCGTCGGCTGTCACCAATCAATCTTGACTGACCAACCTGAAATTCAAAAACTTCTTGAATACTGGGAAAACGAAGAGCCTATTCCCTGGCTAAGAATCCATGACTTGCCAGACTACGTCCGTTTTACGCACAAGGCGCACGTCCGAGCCGGAATTAACTGTGAAACCTGTCACGGAGATGTGAAAAGTATGGAAATTGCACAACAAGTCGAATCCTTATCCATGGGATGGTGTCTCGACTGTCACAACGAACGTGAAGCCCCAAGAGATTGTCTGGTCTGCCACTACTGAGAACAATTACTGTGACAACAAAATTATTGTCTACTCTCACGGAAACCGTTGAACGACGGACTTTTCTCAAGGTTCTCGGAAGTGCTGGACCTGCCGCAGCGATCTCGGCATGTTCACCGATTCCACCAGAAAAGATCATTCCGTATGTCATTCCACCGGAAGACGCAATCCCAGGTATAGCAACGTGGTACGCGAGTATCTGCGGTGAATGTCCGAGTGGATGCGGCACTCTCGTTCGTACTCGCGAAGGGCGGGCGGTCAAAATAGAGGGGAATCCCTCACACCCCAACAATCAAGGGACTTTGTGTGTTCGTGGGCAATCGGCTTTACAAGGACTCTACAATCCCGATCGCTTTCAGGGACCACAACAGCGGCGCGTGACGAACGCCGCTGCCGGACAGAGCGTTTTCGAGCCCGCATCTTGGAGTGACGCACAACAAACAGTCGTTGAACGTATCGCAGAACTCCGAGCAACAGGACAAGGCCATCGTATCGCCATCATGACTCCACTCCTCAGTGGGACTCTCGACGAATTGGTCGATAACTGGGCAGAAGTCGTCGGCGGTGCCCGCCGTCTTCGCTATGAAGCATTTGCGTACGAGCCAATCCGCGAAGCCTATCGCCGATTGTTTAATCGCGACACCGTCGCAGACTACGACTTTAATCGAGCCGACCTTGTCATGTCGTTTGGTGCTGACTTTCTTGAAACATGGTTATCCACTGTCAAATACAGCCGAGTGCACAGTGAAGCACGCCGTGTTCAAAACAATCAAAAAGCACGTTTTATCCAGCTTGAACCGCGTCTATCGATGACTGGATCAAACGCCGACGAGTGGATCAATATTGAGGCCGGGACAGAAGGGTTAATTGCCCTAGCCATGGCCCATACAATTTTGAGTGAAGAGCTCATCCAGGTCGATGGTATTACTCCTGAAACGACAACTCTTCTTCGATCTATTGTCGAGGACCATTCTCCAGAGACAGTCACTGAAAGAACAGGACTCTCCGCAGATCGCATCCGCGAATTGGCACGTGCGTTTTCCGACTCTCGTCTTGGGCCAGGTCGCACACTTGCTGTCGGAGGCGGGATAGCCGTCTCCGGTGCTGATGCAACAGATACCCAGATCGCTATAGCCATTCTGAACTATCTCGCGGGCAACATAGGTACAACCGTACTAATGGAAACGGGGAGCGTCTGGAACCGCGTGAGCGCCTACGCAGAACTACTCGAACTATCTGATGCCATGCGGGCTGGTGAAATCGAAATACTCATCATTCACCAGGTAAACCCTATTTTTACTCTGCCGGGCGCCGCCGATTTCAACTCAGCCCTCGGGACCGTTCCGCTAGTCGTATCGACCTCCAGCTATCCGGACGAAACCACCGCCAATGCCCATGTCATTTTGCCCACTCACACACCACTAGAAGCGTGGGGAGACCACCGACCTGGGAATGGCGTCCATGGATTGGCGCAGCCAACTATGCGGCCCATCTTCGACACACACCATTTCGGCGATGTTCTACTGGACACTGCACGAGCAACGACGCCACCGGTAGAAGGCAATGATGATGCTGTGCTATCGCTCCCGGAGGGAGAGTTTTACGAAGTACTCCGCGAGGCATGGCGAAACCTCCAGCCCTCAACCGACTCAGCGCCAGCCGAACAACAAGAGCCTGTCGATCCTGAAACATTTGAAAACTTTTGGGCTGATGCACTCAGAAATGGCGGTTTGTGGCTGGACTCGGCCACTGACAATTCGCCGGTCACGTTAACCGAACAACTTGGCGATCTCTCCCTGGAAAACCTTGGGCCGACCAGCGAACGTCAGCGTGCGTTGACGCTCGTTACTTACCCATCACTCCACTTCTACGACGGGAGAGGTGCCAACAAGCCGTGGCTTCAGGAAATACCGGACCCCATGCTCAAAGCAACGTGGGGGAGCTGGGCTGAAATTACGCCTGACACCGCGGCAAGTATTGGCGCAGAAGATGGGCAACTTGTGTCGCTGGAATCAGATTTCGGAACTATCGATGCAACGGTCATCATTAATCCGCATGTCCGGAATAACATCGTCGCGATACCGATTGGGCAAGGACATACGGACTACGGTCGGTACGCGAACGACCGTGGCGTAAATCCGATGGCTCTGCTTGATCCGACACCCGAAACATTAGCCGGGAGCGTTCGGTGGGCTGGCACGCAAGTTGATGTCATACCGCGAGACCTACGACGCCCAATCCCGCGACTGCAGCATACCTTCGATCAAGATGGTCGAGACCTCGCGCAGTCGGTCTCACTCGCTGCACTGGTTGCCGGCGATGTACATCCCGAGGAACAGCCCTTCAGTCTGTACCCAGAGCACGAACACCCAGACCACCGGTGGGGAATGGCTATTGACCTAGATAGCTGTAACGGATGCAATGCCTGTGTTGCGGCGTGCTACGCGGAAAACAATGTCCCGGTCATGGGTGCGGAGCAAATGTTACTCGGACGAACCATGTCATGGATTCGGATCGAACGATTTACCGAACATGACGTGGCACCGGACACTGACTCAGTCGAATCACGATTCCTGCCAATGCTCTGCCAACACTGCGACCACGCCCCCTGCGAAACCGTCTGTCCAGTGTTTGCGACCTATCACACGGAAGAGGGCCTTAATGCGCAGGTGTATAACCGTTGTGTCGGAACACGATACTGCGCCAATAACTGCCCATACAAAGTGCGTCGGTTCAACTGGTCCGACGCGCAATTTCCAGAACCACTCAATCTGCAACTCAACCCGGACGTCACCGGACGCAGTGCCGGCGTGATGGAAAAGTGCACGTTTTGCGTCCAACGCATCGCAGGAGGTAAAGAAAAAGCGCGTGACGAAGGTCGTCCTGTCCAGGATGGTGATGTCACACCGGCCTGTGCGCAAACCTGCCCTGCGAATGCGATTGTGTTCGGTGACCTTAACGACCCCAATAGTCGTGTATCACAACTCTCAAAAGACGACCGGGGCTACCACGCACTGGGCGTCTTTAATACACGACCGGCAGTGACCTACCTCAAGAAGGTCACTCAAAGCTGAGGCCAGTATGAGTTACGCAAAAATCAACACTGATATTCTGCGTACGCTACAGGCTCCAGGTCTGTCTTATTACGCAGCACTCGGATTCATCTTGGTCGTACTCAGTTTTGGTGGGTACGCCTTCGCACAACAATGGCAACGCGGTCTCGGAGTGGCAGGCTATGAACATCCACTTCTCTGGGGTATCTACATTACCAATTTCGTTTTCTGGGTTGGAATCGCACATTCTGGAACACTAATTTCAGCCGTGCTCTTTCTATTTCGTGCAAAGTGGCGAACAGCCGTCGCGCGATCAGCGGAAGCCATGACTGTCTTCGCAGTCATGACCGCCGGCCTATATCCCATTATCCACATTGGTCGACCATGGTTTTTTTACTGGTTAATTCCATATCCAAATGAACGACAACTCTGGGTCAATTTTCGATCGCCGCTGATCTGGGATGTTTTTGCGATCACTACCTACCTCACGGTAAGTGCCATGTTTCTGTTCCTTGGATTAATTCCAGACATTGCCGCCGCACGAGATCGATGCACGGACTGGCGCAAACCCATCTACCGTGTCTTAGCCCTCGGTTGGCGTGGATCAACTCGTCAGTGGTACCACTGGGGCGCCTTGTACGGCTTCTTCGCCGCCCTCGCCACACCACTAGTCGTCTCAGTGCATAGCGTCGTTTCGTGGGACTTCGCCATGTCCATTCTCCCTGGCTGGCATAGTACGATTTTCGCACCCTACTTCGTCGCCGGCGCAATCTTTTCTGGTCTTGCGATGGTCATCACACTTCTGATCCCCCTACGAAAACTTCTGGGAATCGAGGAGTACATCACCATTCACCACTTTGAAAACCTCGCAAAGCTCATCATTGTCACCTCGCTGATTGTTGGATACGCATACTTAACCGAATTTTTTATTGCCTGGTATAGCGGAAGCCCGTTCGAGCAAGGAACATTTTACGACCGAATGTTCGGTCAGTATCGACTGTTTAGCTGGGGAATGTTTACCTGTAATGTAATCATTCCACTTGTTTTATTTTCAAAACGAGTTCGAACGAGCCTCGCTGCACTTTTTGTGATCTCCATCTTTATCAATATTGGTATGTGGCTTGAGCGTTTCGTCATTATCGTCTCGTCACTTTCTCACGACTTCGACCCGGCAAACTGGCCAGAAGGCACTTATCAGCCAACCTGGATCGAAGTTGCCATTACAGCTGGTAGTTTTGCGTGGTTTTTCTTTTTCTTCTTATTGTTTGTTAAGAATTTCCCGGCTATTTCCATCACAGAAATGAAGGAAGCCGCACAACATGAGGAGTAGCAACGCTGCAACGCAGGGCCAACTTAATGCAGGCGTTCTCTGTTTTCTTGTGGCGAGCTAGGAATACGATTATGGAAACTTTGCTGGGAATTTATAACAATCGGAATAAAGCCATCGATGCCATCGCATCGCTTCAGCAGGACGGTATCGACACCATCTCAGCATATACGCCGGCTCCTGATCACACGATCGAAAGCATGCTAAAAACACACGCTAGTCCGGTTCGGCTGTTTGTACTGATCGGAGGAATTCTTGGCTGTGTCGCAGGCTTTGCCTTCCCGATCTACACAGTGTACGACTGGCCATTAATTACAGGTGGCAAGCCTCTGATTTCAATTCCTGCATTCGTAGTTATTGCATTCGAACTGATGATTTTATTCGGAGCGATCTTTGGAATGATGAGTTTTTTCGGACTATCTGGTCTACCACAGTCCCGTATACCACTAAGAGATACCCGCTTCTCAAATGACCACTTTGGGATTGAGGTCCAGTGTAGTGACACGTCGCAGTCAACGGTGCGAGAAACGCTGGAAACAGCCGGAGCAATTGAGGTGCGATCGAATGCGTAAATCTATGTTCAGTGTGATATTTGTCTGGGTCGCCGGAAGCTCTGTGCTGGCATTACCTCAGATTCGAGATATGTGGACTGGGCCGGTCGTCTTACCGCAATCAGAACACCGTCCCCCACCGGAGCGTTCCATGGCAACCGATGAAGCTCGTCAGCTTAACCGTCGCCAAGCACGCGATCTACCGAACCCCCTCGCCAATGACCGCGCCACTATCGCACAGGGAGCAAAGCTGTACCAATCCTATTGCACCCTCTGTCACGGCGAGCTTGGTCGCGGCGACGGTCAATTAGCGTCCTTCTATCGCCGCATGCCAGACCTGACCATGCAACACGTGCGCAACTATCCGGACGGATTCCTGTACACCATCATCAGAGAGGGTGGCCGAAACATGCCACGCTTCGCAGACGCCCTGAGTACCAATGAGCGATGGGCGCTCGTCAACTTCGTGAAGACATTAGAGCCTGCACCGGAGGCCTCCCAGGAATGAATCTTGTTCCGGTCGCATCAGGTTCGCTCGTGTCTGAAAATACTCGACGCGTCCTACTAGGGTGCGGTGTCGTCGGTATTCTTGCGTTTTTGTTCGGCGTGTTCTTCGGCAATAGTCTGCGAGCCTGGCAAAGCCTCCTTATTAATTTCTTGTTTTTTGCTGGGTTGGCTCAGGCCGGAGTGGTTCTATCCGCACTATTACAAGTGACATCTGCGCGGTGGGGACGGCCTCTCAAACGAACAGCAGAAGCGACAGCGGGGTTCTTTCCGGTCGCATTAGTTATGCTGCTCATTCTGTTAGCTGGTGTTTCGAATTGGGCCCCTTGGGTACATGAACCAATCGAGGCAAAAACTCCCTGGCTCAATATTCCTTTTTTCGTTGTCCGGCAGTTATTAGCCTTCGGCCTATTAACCGGACTAAGTCTTCTCTACGTGTATAAATCACTCCGGCCGGATATTGGCATGCTCCATGAGTCAGGCGCGCAGTCAGCCGATGGATTCGCAAAACGACTCATTGCGAACTGGAAAGGCACCGACGCGGAACGTGAAACTGGTCAACGCGCACAGGATCGGCTCGCCGTCGCGGTCCTGATTAGTTACGGGTGGGTCTTCACGCTGGTTTCTTTCGACTTCGTCATGTCGCTTGACCCACACTGGTTTTCGACACTAATGGGTGGCTATTACTTTATTGGCAACCTGTTTGTCGGGTTTGCATTCTTGGCCATTATTGCCACGTGGGGACGACATCGCCTCGCGATCGCCGACTACGTTGGAAAGCAGCAGTTACACGACGTCGGCAAGCTGCTGTTTGGGTTTTCAATCTTGTGGGCATACTTGCTTTTTTCCCAGTATCTTGTCATTTGGTACGGCGATTTACCTGAGGAAACTGAATTTATTTATCACCGGATGCATGGCGCGTGGGCCCCGATCACCTGGACCGTGTTTGGTCTCTGTTTCGTTATTCCATTCATATCGCTTTTGAGTAAAGCGATCAAAATGAAATCTAATGGACTATTGACCATCGCCTGCATCGCATTTGTGGGCATGTGGCTTGAACGCTTTATTCTTGTTGCGCCATCGCTATGGCATGAGGATGGAGTCCCATTAGGCATACTCGAGCTCCTCATCACTATCGGAGTATTTGGCCTCTTTGTATTCTGCTATACGGGGTTCTTGCGCACCTTCCCGATTCTCCCGATATCTGACCCCAAATTTATCTCGACACCAGAAACTGGCCACTAAAGTCCACTCTCAGAACCATCTGGTACTCGTCGAAGGCTATCGGACTGTCTCTCGGTTAAAACTGAAGACCCATTGCCTGACGATTTTCGTAAGCCGCCTAACAACTAGACATTTCCCTCCGAACTTGCCATCCATGTTCTTTCACAGAATTTACGCTTGCGGCACCATCCTCTGCGAACGCATACCAAATGAGACCGGCGACACAAAAGTCCCCCCGGTACCAGCACGCGAGGAGTTTCCAAGCCATCTATTTCCAACAGAATGACACCAAACCCAATTGATCTCTGTAGATAAAACGTTAGGGATTAGGAGGCAGAAATTGCGACTTCATGACATCTCCGTGAAATATGTATGAAACGGTCGGCCCAGGGTCAAAACCACCAATCGAACCAACGCGCTAAACTGCATCTATGGTGAAAGGTGCGCCGTACCTCTTCGGTCGACTGGCTGGGAAACAATTCAGTAAGGCCAAGTG
>CAUZRA010000019.1:0-11116 GCA_963582035.1 Vicinamibacteria bacterium
AGTTTTCTTAATCGCCTGGGGTGCAGCGCTGCTGATCTACCCTTGAGTCGCGGATGCCATGAAATAACTCATAATCGGGACGATGTTGGTCGGTATAAGACAAGAAAATGGTGGAGGCGGCGGAAGTCACCTCAATTTATAACCGCTTGAATTATAGATGAAAGGCCAGATTGGCTTAAAAAGTTACCGCTAAAGTTACTGAACAAAGTACTGGATTCGGCTGGACGGGGTTGGACCCAAGGTTGCAATCAAAGATGCAGACAAAGCCGCATGGCATCCAGCACAATACGGATCTTCTATTCTGAAGAATAATGTCTGCGGGTCGCACGACGGATGTCACGAACTGTCTTCTCAGCACTGCCTTTGTGGGCTCGCTTCTTCGTATGCATCATTAATTTTCTCGGTTAACGATGAACCAAAACCCTCTCTTAGACAAGCAGACAATTCTGTCCAACTAATGCTGACGGGCGATATAAGATAGACAAGTGGTGGAGGCGGTGAGAATTGCCGGAATTTATCACTGCTTGAACTGTAGATAAAAGGGGAATCTCGCTCGGGGTTTCAGCCCCACACTTTGCGGGCGGTGAGATCCCAGAAAGATGTTGCAAAATTTGGTGTTGATCTGAGACTGAGGGCTGCGATCGAAAAGATTTACCAGACGGACCAACCCGCGTCGACAAGGATGGTCTCACCATGAATCATCTTGGAGTCATCGCTGGCCAAAAAAACGGCCGTGCCAGTCATGTCTTCCACGTCAAGAAAATCGATACCCGTGGGCGTCAGGGTCTTCATAAGTGCCATGTATTCCTCATTGCCGGGGCCGCGCACATGAGCGTTTAATGCGGTCGCAACATTGCCGGGCGCGATGGAATTGACGTTAATTTGTTCCTTACCCAGTTCTGCGGCGAGCGCACGAGTCAGGTTCACCAACCCGCCTTTGGATGCACAATACGCCGGGCAATTTGGAAATGCGCCGGTGCCGGCGATAGACGAAATATTGATGACTTTCCCGCCGCCACTTTCCCGCCAATGCGGGACCAGCGATTTCACGAAAAAGAAACAGCTTCTTAAGTTTAAGGTTAACTGCTCGTCCCAAATTTGTTCAGTTGTCTCCATCACCGGAACCGTCCGAAACACGCCTGCATTGTTGACGAGAATGTCGACGTTGCCCCATTCGCGCAGTACTTCCTGGGTAAGTCTTTCAATCTCGGCGACCTTCGAAACATCAGCCTTGAAAGATTTCGCTGTCCCCCCGGCAGAGGTTATTCCTTTCACGACGTCGTTTGCTGAATTCTCACTTTTCAGGTAATTGACGGCGACCTTAGCGCCTTCACGGCCGAAGCGGTTAGCAATCGCGGAACCGATGCCAAGTGATGCGCCAGTAACGATGGCGACTTTGTTCTGCAGTCTCATAATGGTCCTCTTGCGATCGTAGTTTTAGTTTCTGAGGGCGGCCGTTGCTGATTCATCGATTTCTATTGTTTCGGTTACCACAACCCCATAGACGTTCTTTGCGCGGTTACGGCTTACCAGTCCCTCCCGAACATCACTGAGTACGCGAGCGGGGTCGCGTGTTTTGGGGTCGCCGTAGCCACCACCGCCGCAGGCTATGGAGACTAAAGCTTCGCCGTCTTCGATCCATACCTGCGAGCATTGATCTAGGCGTTCCAGCTCTCCCCCCCGTGTCCGGCGAAACTGGTCGGATTTGGCTGCCGCTTCGCCACCCCGAGCTCCAAGCGGATTATGGATGTTGCCGTCGGCAACAAAACCCGCCTCCATTCGACAACTCACGGGCCTTAGTTCCACTTCAATGCCCGGTGCACCGCGGAAGCGGCCCGCGCCTTCAGAGTCCGCTATCAAGCGGCGGGTCTGGACATGTATGGGTGTGTAAATTTCATCTAATTCGACGGAATCGATAAAACACATACCGCCGTTTCCTGCATGCAGCATCGTCATCCAGGCATCCTCTCGGGGCGCGCCGGCGCCTGCCGTATGACCTAAAAACAGTTGGTTTACGTAGGGTTTGCCGTTACGCGGGTCGGTGCCCGAAACGACAGAGGTTGAAGGAGGACAGAAACACCCAATCTCTCCCATTCCAAGTCCTTCCCCGATCTCGGCCATGGCTCTCATCGTGGAGTTTTGTACACGATCGGCAAGATTTGTAGTAGCCGCTGAACAACTGGTCGGGTGTCTTGGAATGCCGACCACACCATTGTCTTTGAGATCAAGCTTTATCCTCCGAAACGCCCCCGCATTTTTCGGTACAGTGTTATCGATCGAATTGAAGATACCGATCATGGTAGCTGTGCGGGTACAGGCTTCAGACACGTTCAATCCACATTGCAGTGCATCGGGGTTGTCGGTTAAATCAACCTCGATACAGGCATTTTCTGGATCAATTCTGACTTTTGAAGTGATGGTAATTCCATCCGGCGGTGTGCCAGGTATAGCGTCATGCGTGGAATGAGCGATTCCGGAACCGCCCGGCATGCGCTTGATGGCCTCGATCATCCGATCTTCCGAATAGTCGAACCATTGGTTGGTAAAAGTGTGCAGGGTATCCCAGCTGACTTCCTCTCCAAGTGCCAGCATCTCTCTCTCGCCAATAAACGCGGCGCCCAGCATGGCCAGAAAATCGCCATACCATTGATCAGGCACGCGAATTCGCATACGACACATGCGGATGATGTCATCAATGGTTTGGTAATTATCAACCACCTTCACGGCAGGGAAGATCAATGCACCTTCTTCATACACGTCCCGCGCCGTACCGTGATACGTCGTTGGAATTGAATTGCCAATGTCCGCCTGGTGCGCTTTCGCCAGCAGGGTGAAATGATGCTCACCGTCGCTGTCGATGACGGGCATCAACAGCGTATGATCCGCTGGATGAGAATTCCCGTGATACGGTGAATTGTGTAGAAAGACATCTCCTTTGATGAGCGCTGGATGGAACTCATACATGGACTTGGCCATGAGATCAGGGCCAGACAGTACGTGAATCGGGAGACTTTCCTCCGCCGTTAAAAGTTCGCAATCGCGCGTGACGATGCAGCAGGAAAAGTCCTTCGCTCGATTGAGCACGCCGGACCGACCGGTGCGCAACAGCGTATTTCCCATTTTCTTGCAAATGCCCCCCAATCGGTTGGAGAGGATTGCAAGTTTTGCACCATCCAATTTAGTTGCTGTATTGGTCTCCATCTCCAGTTCTCATCTTACGGCAGAATGATTACGCTACCATGTTCAGATCGATAAAAGCGAGCCGCGGGATCGATCACTATCGTGGTATACGGTGTTTCGATAATTGCGGGTCCTTCGGTTGTCAAAGCCATCGGAATAGACTGCATCGGATAAATAGGCGTTGTAACCTCAACGCCATCAAAATAGACCTCGCGCGATTCGGTTACTGTTTTGGTTCCTATTTCTTGGAGGCGGCTGCCGATATTTCTTCGCAACCTGCAGCTAACCGAGGCTATCCATCCGACCATTTCGACGGTTGAATTCGGGTCATTTATGGCAAATATTTCTTGGTGAGCAGCATGAAAATCTTTGATCAACTCTGATAAATCTGCCCGCTCATTAAATATAGCGGTGGCGAGAGGCACTTCAATTTCCCAGACTTGTCCGGCGTAGCGGGCTTCAACAGCAAACTCAATCGAGGACTCGATGGCCCCTGTACCGGGGCCATCGACAAACGCTTGGCATCTTTTTCCCAGTTGAGCCAGCACCCTGTTGACACTTGCTTCGTCCCAATTGTCAGAAGTGGTGAAGAACATGGTTCGGTATTCGCGTGACAGGTCTGAAATCATCGCCCCATAAGCACTGAGGCCGGCGCCCGTCTCAGGGATTAGCACGCTAGGGCACCGAAGTCGCCTGGCAGTCCATGTGGAGTTCAAGCCGGCAGCGCCGCCTCCACCGATGAGGACCGCATCAGCCGGGTCAATGCCCTGGTTGACAGTAATCTCGGAAATAGCCTGAACCATATTTTCCGTTACGACACTAACGATAGCCGCTGCCGCTTCGGGTATGCCCAAGCCAAGGGGGCTGGCGACTTTGTTTTTAATCACCGATTTTGCAGATTCTAGATCGAGTTTCATCGAGCCGCCGAGAAAGAACTCTGCATCCAGATAGCCAAGGACCAGCGCGGCATCCGTCAGCGTCGGTTCTGTGCCACCCATGTTGTAGCAGACGGGGCCGGGAACTGCGCCGGCGCTTTGTGGGCCCACGTGGAGAATTCCCCCAGGGTCAACACGGGCGATTGAGCCGCCGCCTGCACCCACGCTCTTAATATCGATCGAGGGAAAACCGGTCATGTGTCCCCGGAATGGTTGTCCAATCCAGGTTTCTCGGGTTCTGGGAATACGTCCACGGTGGACAAGACTTACGTCGCAAGTTGTCCCGCCAGTATCAGCGATGATGGCGTTGGGCTCGCTGACATCTTTTTGCGCGTAATACCGCCCGGCAATCGGTGCCATGGAAGGGCCTGAGTTGATGGCGTGAATCGGTTGAGTGGCCAGTTCTTCCGCATCAATCATCCCGCCTTGGGAAGTTAGAACCAGTGTTCGACCGTTAAATCCAGCTTCGGCTAGGCGTTGGGTCAAACTTCCCATGTATTTTGACATCAGCGGTTTTAATGAGGCGTCGATCGCGGTGGCCGAAGCCCGTCGGTATTCCCGCAGCGTTGGGTTTAAGGCGTGGGAAAGGGAATAGGGTACATTTGGCAGGTTCTCGGACAGAAGTCGACCGACACGTTGCTCATGAATCGAGTTGGTGATCGACCATAAAAAACAAACGGCAACCGCCTCAATATCCTGGCGTTTTAATGCTTCAATAGTTGCGAGAACAGCACCATCTTCCAGTGGCGTTACGATAGTGCCAAGACTATCAATCCGTTCCGGAATCTCATAGGTAAGTGAGCGAGGCACATAAGGCGCCGGATAGGGAACCAAAAAATTGAACGGTTCAATGCGTCCGCCTTCTCTCAGCACCAGTATGTCGGGATGGCCTGCAGTGGTTAGAAGGGCTGTTTTTGCTGTATTTTGTGTGACAATCGCATTGGTAGCGTGGGTGGTTCCGTGAATGAACATCTCGCCGGAACTCAATAATTTGGAGAGGGAGACACCTCGGTCTTGCGATGCCAGTGTGAGCGACTGCAGCACGCCAAGTACGGGATCTTCGGGAGTGGTCGGCGTTTTGTACATGGAAAGGGAGCCGTTGTCGTCTTCAATAATCAGATCTGTAAACGTACCCCCGGTGTCACATGCAAACCGCATCACTATTCTCTGAATGATTTCATTCTATTGTACGCTGTCATCAGCCAAATTGGCGTGTGCTTATTAGAAACCATCGACGTGATTCAAGCGCCAGAAGGACCACTACGATTAACCTACAATGAGCCCCAGCAATCTAACAACGGCAAGTTTTACCGCCCAATAGAATTGGAAACCTTTCCGCCTGAAGCTGACACTTAGAATTGGATTGCTTTAAATTTTTTCATTTGCTCTGTGATAGCGATTTCTGTAGGCAAGCGCTCCATGCTTGAGGCGCCATAGAATCCATGCACCCCCTCGGTGTTTCTTAAGACGTATTCGGCGTCATCTGGCATGGAAATTGGACCACCATGACAGAGGCACACAACATCCGGATTTACTTGTTTAGCGGCGTCACAAAGTTCCTGTACCTTGCTCGGCACTTCTTCCAGGGTCAATGCGGTACTCGCACCGATCGAACCTTTAGTAGTCAAGCCCATGTGAGCTACCACGACATCGGCATTAGCTTTGGCCATAGCCTTTGCTTCATCAACATTGAAAACATAGGGTGTAGTGAACAGATTCATTTGGTTGGCTTGCCGAATCATGTCGACCTCAAGGCCAAATCCCATTCCGGTTTCTTCCAAGTTTTGCCGGAACATCCCGTCGCAAAGCCCCACCGTGGGGAAGTTCTGAACTCCTGAGAAGCCGACATCGATAATCTGTTTGAGGAACACGTCCATCATCCTAAAGGGATCTGTTCCGCAGACGCCAGCCAAAACGGGCGTGTTTTTCACTACGGGCAGTACTTCATAGGCCATTTCCATGACGATGGCATTGGCATCACCGTAGGGCATGCACCCCGCTAGGGAGCCGTGACCACCCATCCGAAACCGCCCGGAGTTATAGATCACAATCAAGTCGACTCCACCGGCTTCTTCGAATTTTGCGGAAATTCCAGTGCCTGCACCACCACCAATTATGGGCACTCCCTTGTCTATGCTCGCACGAAGGCGATTAATTACTTGCTGTCTTGTAAAAGCCATACTCTTGCTCCATTCGATTGCTAATCAAGCTCTGCCGGGGGCATAAGCGCCAACAGCATGTCGACTGCTGTTTCTGCAAAAGCAGCATCATTAATATTCACATCCAATTCCACTACTTCAATTCGCGGGTTGAGATTGTTTTTAATCGCATCAAACATCGCTCGATCGGCTTCAGGCAACCAAAACTGATCCCCGTCGCTATCCAGTATAGACACACCGCGGGTTGGTAAAAGAAAAGCCACAGGGCCCTGGGAAGCGTTGGCCTTCTCCGCGAAAATCTTCCCCATAGTTCTATTTTCCTCAACGTTGGTGCGCATCAGTGTCACATTAGGATTCCATTCATATAACTGTCGATCACTATATTTCTCTGGCACCGATTCGATCGGGCCGAAGTTGGCCATGTCCACACATCCGGGGGCAATCAAGTGGGGTATTCTGGCACGGCCGGGTGCTGCCAGTCGGTCGGGGCCCGCACTAAATACACCACCGCAAATCTCGTCAGCCCATTCTGTTGGAGTGATATCCAAAACGGCGTCGACATACCCATCATCAACCAAACCTTCCATAGTCCGGCCGCCCGTACCTGTAGCGTGAAACACCAATACTTCGTACCCCCTTTCAACCAGCGATTCGCGGCACATATTCACGCAGTCCGTGGTATTTCCGAACATGCTGGCACAGATCACTGGCTTGGATTCACCGCTGAGCGAATAATCCATTCTTGTCATGCCGCAGATAGCGCCGACGGCTTCTTTAAAAACTTTCTCGCTGATCGGATTGATACCAGCAACATCAACAATGGAGGGAATCATGGTGATGTCCTTGACCCCTGTAATAATGGTGGTGTCACCGGCTGCTACTGTCGAGACTAATACTTTGGGCACGCCAATTGGCAAAGCTCGCATGGCGCTTGAGATGACGCTGGTTCCACCACTGCCACCCATACCGAGCACGCCGTGAAACTTCCCTTCATCAAAATATTGTCTGGTCAGTGCGGCGGCTCCTTTGGCCATGGTTTCCATGGCTTTGCCCCGATCTTTGTCTTTCTGAAGTTTGTTGATATCCGTTCCGCCGGCCTTGGCAACCAGCGCATTGGGCAAGTCGGTTATAAACAAATCCGTGTCACCTAAGACCCCGATATTCATGGTGAGCACGCTGCAGCCTTGGTTCTCGATTTGCCCTTTTACGAAGCCGTACTCTTCTCCTTTTACATCAAAAGCTCCGATTAGAAGAATGATCGTAGACATAATGAATTCCTTCGTTGGTGTGCTGGATGTCTACCCTATCATGTGGACGGGCTCAGGTTCATTTGATGCTGTATCGCTTGTGAAAGTTTACTCTCCGGATCATCCAGCTGTGTGGCGATTGAGAAATGGTTGTGACCCGGCATCACCAAGACCTTAGGTACCTCTCCAGAGTGGAACCAAGCGTCGGCGAGACCATTCGATTGGCGTAGATACTCCGGTCCTTCCCGAGCGCCAACTGGCAACAATAGGGGCGAGAGACAGGTGCGCCGTTGTTTCATGGGGCTGTTACGTATCGCGTCTTCTTCGCTGAGATTAAGATCCACGTTCAGAAAACAGAGCCGGATGGGTTCTAGGTCATAAAGGCCACTGATTCCGCAACCACCACGGATTGGCTGGGCGGGTAACTCCGCATCGAAAGCAGGCCAGTCGGCGACCATCATCATTGCGACGAGGTGTCCGCCTGCCGAGTGGCCCGAGACAAACATTTTTTCGCGGTCACCACCGAAGCGATCGGCATTCCTCCATACCCAAGCAAGCGCTGCACGGCACTGACGGACAAGTTCGTCAAAACTGACTTCTGGTACCAGAGCGTAATTCACCACTACGGTGGCGGCACCGGCCTCATGGACAGCGTACGCCACGTAACTGAAGTCGTCCTTATGTAGTGCGCGCCAATACCCCCCGTGATAAAAGACATTGATTGGGGATTTACCGGAGGTATTTGACGGGAAAATATCAAGTGTCTCGGCAGTACTCGACCCGTAGGCGAGGTCAAGGCTGCAATCCAAGTTCGATCGAGCCTCCTCGCTGCGGGTTTTCCACTCGGCAATATAGTCCTCCGCCCCGGCTACTTTGGCGCGATTATCATATTCCGCATCAAGGGCTGCGCGGTCGTAGTGAAGAAAAAGAGTCTCACTCATCGATCTGACGGCACACTCCTACCCCCATGATGGATAAATCTTTCCCCTACTGTCATGCAGCTTGTCGTTGGACTGCCAATTTATCGCTTGGGCGCTTGTGAAAGTCACCGTCTTTCATGATTCCTAACAGGCGCGATGAATCTTGAAGGATGCTCACGTCTTGCACTGGATCACCATCGACGATTAAAAGGTCGGCGAGATAACCCTTTTTGATCATGCCCAACTCATCACCCATCATCATGATCTCGCCGCCATATTTTGTGGCTGCTACGATCGCTTCCATTGGGGTGAAGTTCAGATAATTCACAAAATGCTCAAGATCGCGCGCATTGGTGCCAATAGGATTCCAGGCAAAGCCGTAGTCCCCGCCTGGCAAAACTTTTACGCCTCGGCGGTGCAATTCCTTCATGCTCTCGGCGCCAATTTCGAGTTCTCGTCGCATACCAAGACCTTCGGCAACCTCGGTCGTGATCCCCCAATCACTGGCTTCATGTAACGTCGTAATTTGAATGCCAATGGTAGGGGCCACAAAAATTCGGTCTTTTGCGGCTTCTAATAAATTCAAAGCTTCATCATCCATCAGTGTTGCGTGATAGATGATCTCGCAGCCATGACGAAGGCTCATCTTCACGGCTTCGGCGCTTCGGGCGTGGGCTGCGACTCGCAGGTCGCGCGAGTGTGCGACCTCACAGACTGCCGCTACCTCACTGTCATTCATCACGGTATGACGAGCTTTGGCAAATGGCACGAATTCATCGCCCGATGGGTTGATTTTGAGAGTATCGACCCCTTCTCTGACCATCTCGCGCGCCACTTTTCTGAATTCCTCGGGTCCATCGCAAACGATCGCGAACGAATCTCGCTTCATATGCCGAAGGTTTACGTCACCAAGACCGCTGGTCGGGGTGAGCTCCGGAGAAGCAGCCAGCATCCGGGGCCCCGGTATATCGCCGACGTTGATCGCATTACGAATGACGACATCGAGGCGTGCCTTGGCCGCAGCAGCACTATTGATACTTGTAAAACCTTGGTCGAGGAGCAGTTTCACGTGCTTCATTGTCATCAGGGTGTGTTCTTCAATTGGCACTTCACCGAGGGCCTCTAGAGTCGACGTGTTACCGAAGCTCGCATGAGCATGGGCCTCTACCAGTCCTGGCATCAGGGTTGCGCCCGAACAGTCGATCACGTCAGCGTCATCGCGTGACAGTTGGGAACCGTCGCTAGAAATCTGCTGAATGCGATTGCCGTCTATTCGAACTTCACCGCTAAACGAAGAATCACCCGTTCCATCCAAAATCCGGGCGTTGGTAAAAACAGTGTTTGGCATGGGAGCCTCCTTTGGTGGACAGTGTTCCGCCCGTGAAAATAATCTAGTCAGTGATACTATTCACTATGATTGCAGCAAGATTGTAGCGTCAGTTCGAGCTGGTACCCCGCAAACAGTTTGTCCCCATTGGGACGCAATTCAGGTAATCCGCAGAAATCCTCGATTGCGGGCATTGTTGCCGATAAATTTTGAGGGAAAGCCGAAGCTCCCGTCAGGTAACAGCTAACTGCCCTGGCGGTCTCAGTCCTACCCGTTTTTGGTACAGGTACCGAGATCCTGGGAAATTCGGACTGTGACGCCCAATCGCCACTCTAATTCAGCCTGAGGATTTCGTGAGCCAACTACCTCTTACTTCAGTGTTGTTGTTCTCGTTATGGTTCTTCCTGAAGTTCGAGCATGTTGCCAGCAGGATCCTCAAAAAACACCTGGGCTGTGCCTACTAGCCCTCCGAATTCCCAATATTCAACGCCGAGATCTTCCAAATGGGCCTTTGCTGCGGAGAGGTCCTTAACAGCAAGTGCTACGTGTGTTCTCGTCGGGTCTTCCTGCTGACTTCGGGCAGCCGGTGATACGCCATCGGCAACGAACAAATGGACCTGGGGCTTAATTTGAGATTTGGGTAACTGGACCCACGCGCCTGGAATGGTCGGAATATGGGGCCGATTCGGATCAATAGCGAGCCGGAAGACCTTTTTATAAAACTCAACAATTGTATCGACCTGGCTGCCATCGGTACCGATGCGATACCCCGTATGCAACATTCCAGTAACTTCAATAGCCATGGCTCGACTCCTCGTGTTCGAACGCAAAGTTCAGAAAATTTTCGTTGTTAACTTTCATTTCTCGGTCATTCCATTTCCGATTATACGATCGAGTACGACCATGTAAAGTTTACTTCATTCGAATCTCTTAAGAAGGTCCGATTTGATCAAGTTTCGCTTGTTAGTGTAGGAATTATTTCTGCAAAACAAATGATTGCGTCGTTACGAGGAATCAGTAGTACGGGGTTTCTATTCAATAGGACGCGATTCCAATTGGTTCCAAAAAAAAACCTGCTCCTAGATAGCTAGGAGCAGGTCTTATAAGAAACTTCTATGAGAATTAAAACTAATTATTAAGCAACCTGTCGCTGTTCTTGGGTAACCCGCCCTTGAAACGTCTTGTGGAACTGACCGTCTTTCATAATTGCCAGAATGTTGTTTCGATCCTGGAATAGCGTGATATCCGCCAAGGGATCGCCATCAATGATGATGATGTCACTCAGGAAGCCTTCTTTGATCTCACCCATTTTGTCCCCCATGAATGCTTCACCGCCGTAGGCTGTGGC
>CAUZRA010000020.1:0-10703 GCA_963582035.1 Vicinamibacteria bacterium
TATTACCGGATGTCATCGTGGCAGACAGAACCGGCTTCATTCCGGAAGGCGTGGAATATGACATGGCGAATGGTCGGTTGTTGACGGGGTCGCTTTCGGAGGGGTCCGTGTTTGAAATCGGCCTTGATGGGCAAGTCAGCGAATTTGTAACGGATGCCGAGCTCATATCGTCCGTTGGTATCGAGGCGGACGAGGCGTATGGTCGATTGTTTGTCGCGAATGCCGACCGGTCGGTGTTTCAGGGGGAAGGTCAGGGGCAAGCCAAACTTGGCGTGTACGACCTGTCGACCGGTGTGCGAATTGCCATGGTGGATTTAGCGAGCACGGTGACTGACCCGCCAGAGGATGCGACGTATTTTGCGAACGATGTGGCCGTCGCTGACAATGGCACCGCGTATGTGACCGATACGCGAATGAACGTGATTTATGAAGTGAATACTGAGTATGAAGCGTCGTTGCTCTACCGTTTCGCCGACGGTGATTCCGGTCCGAACGGGATTGTTTACCATCCTGCTGGCTTTTTGTTGGTGGCAAGGGGCGCGACGTTATGGAAAGTCCCGGTCGACGACCCTGAGATGTCGGCAGAGGTTTCTGTCGAGGAAGTAATTACTGGACAGGACGGGATGGTGTGGAGTGCTATGCGTTTAGTGATTGTGAGTAATGATGCGAATCGTGTTGTAGCGTTGCGCAGTGATGATGAGTGGGCGACTGCTGCGGTCGTGGCAGTGGGCCCATATGAGACGCAGGCGACGACCGCAGCGGTGGTTGGGGATGCCATTTATGTGGTGCACCCACATTTCGCGGATGATGACCCGCCAAGTGTGACTCGGGTTGAGCTGCAATAGGACAGTTGAGGAGGGTGAGATGAGACGGGGAACAGTTCTCGGAGCGTTAATAATCGTTGGTGGTTTGTCGATCGGACTTGGGTCTCAACAATTGAATCCGGCGGCAGTGGAAGCGACGCAGATCGAGGTCGTAAAGGGGAACCTTTACGTCATTGGTGGGGGCGGTCCCGGCAGTGATGAGTTTAGTGGGGGCAATAGTGGCGTCTTTGTTGGGTCTGACGGGGTGACGCTCGTTGATACGAAATTGGGTGGCTGGGGACAGTTGTTGCTGGATCGAATTGCCACCGTGACCGACAAACCGGTCATTCGGATTATTAACACCCACACACATGGCGACCACGTCGGGAGTAATACTTTCTTCCCAGCGTCAGTCGAAATCATCGTGCATGAAAACACGCAGACCAACATGCAGGGAATGGAAATCTTTGAGGGTGACAATTCGCATGGACTTCCTGACCAGGCGTATACCGACACCCTGACGATTGGAAGCGGAAACGATCAAATTGACCTCTATTATTTCGGTGCAGGACACACCAATGGGGATACGTTTGTGGTGTACCCAGCGCTTCGGGTCCTCCAAACGGGAGATATGTTTCCTTGGCGTGATGCCCCGTTTCTCGATCGAAATAATGGTGGGAGTGGTCTCGCGCTGCCGGATACGCTCGAACGTCTGATCAATACGGTGACCGACATTGATACGGTCGTTCCTGGTCACATTCCTGTGACGACGCCTGGTGATCTGCGGCAATTCCAGCGGTTTACGTATGACCTGCGTGAAGCGGTACGGAACGCACGGGATACGGGGAAAACGGTTGAACAGGCAGTGGCCTCCATCGACTTGACGGCCCAGTATCACGGCTACAATACGAATCGAATGGCTGCGGCGATCCGTGTGATCTACGAGGAACTCGGGCAGTAGGAATGATTTCAGTGCGTCGAGGAAACAGTCGCGTAAAACTTGGGTGGCGCATGCCAGAGGGCAACAGGTGAAACGAGGTCGATACCGAGAGGTGTGCTTGGGTGTTCCAGTGTGCCTTGCCTTGGCGATCGGTGGGCTTGAGAGTCAGTCCGCGAGGGCTCAAGAGGACCACGTGGTCCAGATGGACACACTGAATGTCAGAGATGTGCTCTATCACTTGGGTGGTGGTGGCGGTAATGGCCTGGCGTTGATTGACGAGGTCAGTAATACGCCCGGCGTGATACTGATTGACACGAAGCCGGCTGGCTGGGGTCCTGCGACGACCGAAGTATTGGGACAGGTGACGGATCTGCCGGTGCGTACGATTATCAATACCCACGCTCATGCAGACCATGCTGGAAGCAACGGTGAGTTTGGCCCAGAGGTCGATATTATCGCGCACGAAAATGTGTCTGCGCGGATGATCGCTGGCGGCCTGTATGGAGCGGGATCCTTTGGACTTCCCACGATTACCGTGACCGAGCGTCACGGGTTACTGGATGATATCGATCGGATCGAACTCTATTATTTCGGCGCCGGGCATACGGATGGAGATCTGGCGGTTGTGTTTCCAGGCAAAGAGGTGGCCTATCTGAGTGACCTGTTTCCGATGAAGGGTGTTCCGGTGATCGATCGAGAGAACGGTGGAAGCGGTTTAGCGTTTCCAGATACGTTGGACCGGATAATTTCAGAGATTGATGGTGTTAATCGTGTCATCACTGGACACGGACCATTTCCTACAACGTACGCTGGTCGTGGTCGAAGGGAAACGGGTGCGCGACGCGCCTGGAGTGGGTTCTATACGTGGGACGACCTGACGGAGTACGCGGCATTTGTACGCGTCTTTGTTGAATCGATCGTGCGAAGCTACGAATCTGGTCAGGAGCTTGATGCTGCTCTTACTGATCTGAGGATACCCGTAAATTATGCCGATTACGACATGGCGAATGCGATCGTGAGCGCAGAAGCAATTTATGCCGAACTCGATGAGAAATAGGTAGGCGGGGGTTACATGATAACTAGACGTTGTTGGGGTCTGCTTGTCCTTATCGTGTTCTTTTCAGGAAAGAGCGGTTTCGCTGAGGACTGGCCGGAATTTCGTGGAGCTGGCAGGTTGGGTGTCTGGCATGAGACCGGTGTTTTGGAGCAATTTCCTGATGCTGGATTGAAGGCAAGATGGAGGGTGCCGATTCATGCTGGATATTCAGGGCCGGCCGTCGCGGACGGTCGGGTCTTCGTCACAGACTTTGAGATGACGAATGGCATGCGTGGCACCGAACGAGCGTTAGCCCTCGATGAAGCATCAGGAGACGAGTTGTGGGTGCAAGAGTGGCCGGCCGATTACGCGGGTATTCAGTGGGAGGTCGGCCCGAGCGCGACACCCACGGTGGATGGTGACCGGGTGTACGTGCTTGGCCGAACTGGCGTGCTCTCGGCGTTGAAGGTCGACACGGGTGAGCTACTCTGGCGCAAGAGTTACAGTGAGGATTACAGCGTCGATCGGATGCGGTGGGGATTCGATTGGGGATTCGCAAGTGCCCCGCTCGTTGATGGCGACCGTCTGATCTGCTTTGTGGGCGGCCCCGAGGCTCGCGTGGTTGCCTTCGATAAGATGACGGGCGAGGAAGTCTGGCGAGCGTTGCAGAGTGAGGCCGATCTGGGTGTCGCGCAACCGATGATCATTGAGGCGGGCGGCGTGCGTCAGTTGATTGCCTGGGACCCTGAAGAGGTGGTGTCTCTCGATCCGGTGACTGGGTCAGTCTACTGGCGGCAGCCGTACGTTGTCGGGGGGGCCATGACTGTGGCGATGCCGGTTCAAGTTGGTCAGCAGCTATTCTTCTCGACGTTTTACGATGGGCCGATGATGTTGACACTGAACCAGGATCGCCCCGCTGCAACCGTGGCCTGGAAAGGGAATAGCAATAGCGAGATTCGGACCGAGGGATTACATTCGGTCCTTGCGACCCCGATTTTTGATGGCGATTACATTTACGGCATTTGTAGTTACGGTCAACTGCGGGCGTTGAATGCGCGCACTGGTGAGCGCTTGTGGGAAACCCAGGATGTGACGGTCGAACGCCGACGTTGGGTCTCGGGCTTTTTGGTGCAACATGGCGATCGGGTGTTTATGAATAATGATCGCGGGGAACTCATCATCGCTCGTTTAAAACCAACCGGGTACGAGGAAATTAGCCGCACCCACTTGATTGATCCAACATCAGCGCCGGGCAATCGACGTGAGCTGAGAAGCGTGAACTGGGTTCATCCTGCGTACGCGAATAAACATATCGTCACGAGAAATGACGAAGAGATCGTGAGTTTTTCGATGGACCCGGCTGATTATGACTGATGGCCATGATCTTTACGCTGTCCGTGCGTGCCGCATGTACTCAGACTGAAAGGATCGTGCGACTGGGGTTCCAATGCCTGCTGCTAGGCGGTGGTCTTGCCGTTCTGAGTAGTTGTGCGAGTGAGGTTCCCCGTTCGTACGTCGCTGGTGTCTCGATTGAATTAGCTCAGGATCGGGCTGAGACGATTTCAAACGTACATTACGACCTAAACTTCTCGATTCCCTCTGACGTCTCAGAGCCTGTTCGCGGAATTGCCGGCGTTAGCTTCATTTTGACGCAGGCCGGGAACGTCGTTTTCGATTTTGCGCAAAGCCAAAACCACGTTCTGTCGGTTCGAACAAATGGTGGACAGGCCGAGTATGTCGTGAAGGATGAACACATCACGATTGGTAATGTGCCGGCCGGGCATGCCAGCGTCGAGATTGAGTTTGTGAGTGGGGACCAGTCCCTTAATCGCCAAGCCGACTTTATGTATACGCTGTTTGTCCCCGATCGCGCCCGCTTTGCATTCCCGGTCTTCGATCAACCGAACATTAAGGCGCGGTATGAGCTAGCGCTAGAGATCCCCGCCGATTGGCGTGCGGTGGCCAATGGTGCACGGCTGAGTCGTGAGGTGGATGGTGAACGGGCCACGGTTCTGTTTCGGGAAACGGCCTTCATAAGTAGCTATCTGTTTTCGTTTGCAGTTGGTCGTTTTGAAGTCGTCGAGCAGGAGCGCAATGGACGGACAATGGCTATGTACCATCGGGAAACCGACCAAGAGCGAGTTCAACGGAATGCGCAGGACATTTTCAGATTACACCACGACGCAATCGCGTGGATGGAGGACTACACCGGTATTCCGTATCCGTTTGAGAAGTTTGAGTTCGTGGCCATGCCGTCGTTCCAGTACGGTGGCATGGAACACCCCGGTGCCATTTTGTATCGATCTGAGGCGCTGTTTCTTGATCCGACGGCCACACAGAATATGCATTTGGGTCGAGCCAGCCTGATCGCCCATGAAACGGCACATCAATGGTTTGGCGATCTGGTGACTATGGAGTGGTTTACAGATGTGTGGATGAAGGAAACCTTTGCGAATTTTTTTGCCGCGGAGATTGTGAATCCAGCGTTTCCCGAGATCGATCACGACCTTCGGTTTCTTCTGGCCCATTACCCGGCTGCGTACGGTGTTGACCGAACAGCCGGATCAAATCCGATTCGACAGCCTCTGGCTAATCTCAACGAAGCCGGCACGTTGTATGGGGCCATTATTTATGAGAAGGCTCCGATCGTTATACGTCAGCTCGAGCGATTGATCGGTGCGGAGGCATTGCGTGACGGGCTGCGAGAGTATCTCAGTTCTTACGCCTACGGGAACGCCGACTGGACTGATCTCATCACGATACTCAATCGGCAATCAGAGGATGACCTGGTCGAGTGGAGTCGCGTATGGGTCGACGAAAGTGGCCGACCTCGAATACGTTCAACTCTTGTGACGGAAGAGGGACTGATTACGCAGCTGGTTCTTGAGCAAGAAGATCCTGCCGGCAACGGACGGTACTGGAACCAACGGTTTGATGTCCATCTCGGCTATCGAAATGGTGAAACTCACAGGCTGTCGGTTCATTTACGTGGTGCTCGAGTGGACGTGCCGGGGGTACGCGAACGCCCGGAGCCTGATTTTATTCTGGTGAATGGTGCTGGGGTAGCGTACGGATCGATCCGTCTTGACGAGCGATCCAAAACGTTTTTACTGGACTCCTTGGAAGATATTGAGCAGCCATTACTCCGTGCGGTTAGTTGGCTCACCTTGTGGGATGCTGTCTTGGAAGGGGAACTGCAACCGACACGATTTCTGCAACTTGTAGAGCGGGTGCTCCCGGTTGAATCGGTGGAGCAAAATGTTGCTCTCGTATTGGGCTATCTCGAGACCGCGTACTGGAAGTATGTGTCCGCATCAGACCGCGCAGGGTTGGCTGCCGGTTTGGAGGAGATGTTGTGGCAGCAGGTCGAGGCGTCTGTCAGTGTGAGTGAACGCGCGGCGTATTTTAGGGCCTACCGTGGGATTGCCAGTACTGAAGGCGCCCTTGAACGACTGTACGCTGTGTGGTTGGGTGATGTTGCCGTGCCGGGTCTGACGTTGACAGAACGAGATCTCACCACGTTGGCTTTGGAATTAGCGGTGCGAGGTGTGGACGAGTCTGAGGACATAATTCGTACGCAGCGAGAGCGTATCGAGAACGCGGATCGGCAGGCAGAATTTGAATTTATTATGAATGCTGTATCCCCAGTTCCATCCGAACGGGACGAGTTTTTTGAACGACTGGCCGACGAATCCAATCGAGAGCGCGAAACCTGGGTGTTGCGCGGATTGCAATATCTTCATCATCCGATACGTGCACAGAATGCTGAGCGGTATTTGCCGGACAGCCTTGAGTTACTTGACGACATTCAGCGAACCGGTGATATATTTTTCCCGGAACGCTGGCTCAGAACGACATTGAGTGGACATCAGAGCGAGACGGCGGCGACCATTGTCCGGGACTATTTGGCCACCCACCCTGGTCTGTCGGCGCGCCTTCGGCTGAAAGTACTCCAGGCCGCTGACAGTCTCTTTCGAGCGCAGCGTGTCGTAAACTGACCAGAGCGAAAGAGTGCATGGTGGGATCAACAGGTAAAAGCAATCGACGATTCGGCGCGAGGATATGCGTGTTGTTCGTATGTCTCTGCGCACTCGTTGCTGGCCATGCAGAACGAGTCGAGGCGCACCCGGCACCGTTTAGTTTCGTGGATATTACCGTGCGCGAACAGCAGGTCGACGTTGCGGTCATTGTGCATATTTGGGATGTAGCGCATGAGTACGCCTTGGAAGATCCGAGTGTGTTGCTGGATGCCGGCACAGTGCGGCGCGTGGTCACAGGATTGGGTGCGGTGATCAATGGGCGCCTCTCCGTGCTGGTGGATGGACAAGATCTGGCGCTCTCAAACTGGACGGATCCGGAATTGTTAATCGAGCGTCAGTCGATTCGGATTAGTTCGACAGCAACGATGGTAAATGCTCCGGGTCGACTTGATTTATCCGCGTCACTGTTTCCGTACGACCCGAACCACCAGACATTCTTGAATTTTTATGAGACAGAACTCACCGCGCAAGCAATTCTTGGTGGAGACGACACGCAGTATGAATATTTTGTGGGGAGTCGGCAGGGACGATTTGCGGTAGTTCAAAAATTTGTTCCGTCGGGGATGCATCACATTCTGATCGGCCCTGATCACTTACTCTTTCTCCTCGGCCTTCTGTTGCTTGGGGGGACGGCCAAGCAATTATTGTTTGTCGTGACGGCGTTTACCGTCGCCCACAGTATTACGCTATCGTTAGCGGTGTTAAATGTCCTGAATCCGGCGCCCCAGATTGTGGAGCCTATTATTGCGCTGAGTATTGTGTACGTTGGGGTCGATAATCTGATGGCTCGCGGTGGAAAGGACGTACGCGTTTGGATCGCATTACTGTTCGGGTTGATTCATGGGTTTGGGTTTGCGGGGGTCTTGCGGGAGATGGGCCTACCGAGCGGAGCGCTTGGTTGGTCACTGTTTTCGTTTAATCTTGGGGTGGAATTTGGTCAGTTACTCGTCGTAGTTGTGGTGGCGGGTATTCTGGCGGCGATCCGCAGTCGAAGTGTGGTGATGGGCGATCGGATCGCAGTCGCGGGATCGGTTATGGTCATAATTGCAGGTACGTTCTGGTTCGTGGAACGCGTATTTTTCTCCGGAGGAATGGCATGAAAAGAGTGTTTGTACTTGGCTTCGTACTGCTGGTGGGATTGGGTTCACTCGTCGCGGTGTCTGCCGAGCAAGGTGAGCGGGTTGTCGAGGTAGAGCAGGTAAGGGATAACTTGTTTGTATTGCGTGGTGCAGGCGGTAATGCAGCAGCGTTTGTGAGAAGTAGCGGTGTCGTGTTGGTTGACACCAAACCAGCTGGTTGGGGACAACCGCTGATCGATGCAATCGGAGGACTGACGTCGAATCCGATTACGACCATCATCAATACACACGCGCATTTTGACCATGTGAGTGGGAATGTCGAATTCCCAACCTCGGTTGAGATTATTGCCCATGAAAATACAAAAACCTTGATCGACGAATGGAATCCTGTCACGGGATTGGAAGGTCTGGACTATCCGGCCGTGTTTGATGTCAGTGGAGGGCAGGGAACGCCAACGCGGACGTTCGACGATCGCTTGACGATTGGTAGTGGAGATGATCAGGTTGACCTGTACTACTTTGGACGCGGACATACCGGGGGAGATACCTGGGTTGTCTTCCCGGCGCTTCGTGTGATGCACGCTGGGGATATGTTTCCTGGGAAGCAGGTGCCGATCATGGACCAGAGTAATGGTGGAAGCGGGGTCGAATACGCGCGAACATTACGACTAGCTCATGCGACGGTGACGGATATCGACACAGTGATTACAGGACACAGTACTGTCATGACCCGTGCCGACATTGCAGAAATGGCCGATTTTGTGGATGGATTTGTTGCGGACGTCCGAGCACAGAAATTGGCCGGTCGATCAGCTGCGCAAATTGCTCAGGATTGGAAGCCGCAGCCTAGGTTCAGAACAGAGTATGCGGTTCCGGGGGCTGATCGGTTGCAGCCGTATGTTCAAGTTATTTTTGACGAATTGGACGCGCAGTAGGACCACGGGGTCTTGTTCGTAGGATTCGTGGTCAGGCAGGACTGAGTCGCGACGTGCGTGTTTGGTGTTTGGTCGTTACTGTCGGCTTCTTATTAGCGTGTGGGGGCGTTCCAGCAACACCAGGGTCACTATTGGAATCGTCTTTTGCGCAACAGATCAACGGCATCGCTGGTGTCGAGCAGTTTGAACGGGTTGCAAGTGAACTAACGTTTACGCATCCGAACACGGATGGAGAGCTTGTTCAATGGCGTGTAGTTATTGACTCGGCGACTGTACATCCTTCTGGTCCTGATGCCGAACCTGGGAGAGGTGACGTCGTGTCCTCCTGGTATGCGGATGGGGTATTGGTGGAGCCAGTAGGGTCAATGTCACGACTTCCTGACGTTTTCCTGGAGACAGGCGTGGCACAGCAGTGTTACGCGCTCTGGGACTCAGAAGCCGAGGCATGGGGGTGGTGAACATGATTATGCGAAGGGTTTGTGTCGTTCTGTTGTCGAGTGTGATATTCGGTTGTGCGGACTCAGAGCCAGCGCAAGACGGTCCGGCTGATAATGTACCTGAACCTGTGGCGATCGAGACACGGCCAGTCGAGGCGGCAGCGACGATCGCATTTACAGAAGGGCCGACAGTTGATGCGGATGGCAATGTCTACTTTACGAACCTTCGCACCGATCGTCGAGACACAAGTCGGATCCTACGAATGACCCCAGATGGGGTGGTCGATGTGTATCGTGAGCCGAGTTATCGGGCAAACGGTCTTATTTTTGATGCTGACTGGCGGCTGCTTGCGTGCGAAGGTGGTAATGGTGATGATGTCCTTCCTCGAGTGACCCGTACGAATATCGAAACCGGTGAAATTGAGGTCGTGGCTGACCATTTTGCCGGGAAGCAATTTCACCAGCCGAACGATGTGACCATTGATGGACAGGGTCGTATCTATTTCACGGATCGGCCAGGGTCTGAGGTTACGTCTGAGCAAATCGGTGTGCATGGGGTATACCGGGTTGATCCGGATGGAAGCATTGCTCAGATTCTCACAGAGCCTGACATTGAGCGCCCCAATGGGATTGTAATTTCGCCTGATGACAGGACGCTGTATCTGATTGAGACAGCTCAGCAAGCCGGTGGGGCCAGAATGATCCGTGCCTATGATTTAGCGCAGGACGGTTCGGTCAGCAATATGCGTGTCTTTCATGACTTCTATCCCGGGCGGAGTGGGGATGGTATGACGATTGACAGTGAAGGGAATCTATATGTTGCTGCCGGGTTGAATCGATTGCGGGAGACAAGTGAGACTCTTGATACAGTTGCAGGCGTGCATGTGTTTTCGCCCGAAGGCGAACTTTTAGAGCACATACCGATTCCAGAGGACACCATTACAAATGTTGCCTTCGGCGGCGATGATTTGAGAACGCTTTATGTCACTGCCGGAAAAACCCTGTTTCGGATCAACACGGATATACCAGGTACGCGACGTTAGACGCACTGTAGGGCTGTGACGTGGCGTAACGTCGCCCGTCTTATTGCAGCGGAATGCGGTTGTCTGGATCCGGGCGAAAAATTAGATGTTCGATATCGCTGTCGATCGCACTCCACCAGTGCGCGGTGTGACCAGGAATGACCACCACGTCACCTGGGCCGATGCGTCTCGAGATTCCGTGCTCAACTCCAGATCCGCGAAGACTTGTTAGATTTGTTGGGGACTCGACGGGATCCGAAAGCTGTCCGCCTGTGACTAGCGTGCCCGGTCCCCTTGATGATGTAATAGATCTCGGTTGTTTCAACTCTGTGCAAATTTGCGCCACCGAGAAAGTCTTTAGGGCGGAAGACTCCATACACACCGACCCGGTAGTCACCTACATCGACTACA
>CAUZRA010000021.1:0-10535 GCA_963582035.1 Vicinamibacteria bacterium
CGACCGCTACTATCGGGCGTTTGATATCCAGACGGGCGACGTGCTGTGGGAGACACGCCTTGGCGCCGCGGCACACGGTTATCCAATTACGTACGAGGCCGGCGGGCGACAATTTATTGCCGTGCCTGCCTCGCATGGCGGGGTATTACGAAGTCTCAGTACACAACTGAATCCGGAGGTGTATTTGCCGGAAGGGGGCAATGCACTTTACGTCTTCGCCTTGCCGGAGTGACGAACGGCGTGATTAACCCTACTGAACAGCGCGGTCAGTTGCTATGGGGACTCCCGAACCTTCGAGTTGGAGGAGCGGCCTCGCTCGCGAATGGGACGAAGCGCACCCGCGTGAGTAATTACTAAGTCAACTCTGAACGAGGTTTTTAGTCAGAAGTCGTCCAACGTCGCGTCATAACCTGCCTAGATTACGCCTGTCGAGCGCGTGCTTCAACGCTGTTTCAACGGGAACCACACCATGCGAGGTCGGGGTGTAAATCGCGTCGACGACCTAGCCCCCGTGTTACCCCGACGCATGATTGTTAGAATTAAATACCGCCGCGTGCGTTTTTGTTGAGTAAAATGGTGCCGAGGGGCAGAATCGAACTGCCGACACCATGATTTTCAGTCATGTGCTCTACCGACTGAGCTACCTCGGCTTGTTTTGTAGCGCGGAACAGTATCGGACCTGAGAAAATAACGCACAGGACATCATTCGCGCAAGGTAAGGTATCTAAATGAGACAGTTTTTATTTATTTTCATCGCGTTAGTTTTATTGCCGGTGCCTAGTATTGCTCAAGAGGTCAATGTTATTGAGCATGAACTCGACAATGGACTAACGCTTCTGCTCGTCCCGAAACCCGGTGATCCGAATATTGCTGCTGGGTGGGTGGCAAAGGTCGGTTCAGTGAATGAAAGACCTGGAATTACCGGCGTTGCGCATTTGTTCGAGCACATGATGTTTAAAGGCACGCATGCCCTTGGTACTCAGGATATCGAGCAAGACTTGGAGATCATTGAGCAGTTGGACGCTCTTCGTGTGGATATCCAGGCCGAGGAGGTCGAACTTGACCGTCGGTTTCAACTTGGGCAATTGGACGACCCGGACGATCCGGCAGCCCGGAGCGCCAGGCATCAAGAACTGCTTGATCAGTTTGACGAATTATTAGCGAGACAAAGCGGATTACTGATCAAGGAAGACTTCAGTCGAATTTATACCGGCGAAGGCGCATCCGGCATGAACGCTGGGACCAGTTACGACTTTACGATTTATTTCATCAATGTGCCGGCGAACAAATTGGAACTCTGGTTTTGGATGGAGAGCGATCGGTTGCTGAATCCGGTCTTCCGCGAGTTCTATGCCGAACGAAACGTTGTCCACGAAGAGCGTCGTTTGCGGACTGACAGTACGCCAATTGGGAAATTCCAAGAACAGTTTGAATCGATGTTTTGGCAGTCATCGCCATACGGGTGGCCGGTTGTTGGATGGCCCAGTGACCTCGAAGGTATAACGCGGGCAGAGGCGCTGACATTTTTTGATACGTACTATGCGCCAAATAATTTGGCAGCCGCGCTTGTTGGTGATTTTGATCCAGACGAGGCCATTGAATTTGCTAATCGCTATTTTGGACGACTTTCGCGCGGTGTCCGCCCTCCACTGGAACCAAGAACCAGGGAGATGCCACAACTCGCGGAAAAGCGGATGGTGGCGTCGGCTGACACGAACCCCCAGGTATCCATCCGGTATCACTCAGTGCGTGATGGCCATGTTGACGAGCCGCCACTCGTTGTGCTTGGTCAGTTACTTAATGGACGCACAGGACGTTTGTACAAAGCGCTTGTTGAGGAGCAGGAGGTTTCGACCTCCGCGTTTGGTGGTCAATCCGGATACAAATACGAGGGGCTGTTTGAATTACGCGGCACTGCAACGCAGGGGACCACCCCCGAAGAGGTCGAGTTAGCTATCTACGCTGAACTTGACCGTCTCAAGCAAGAGCTAGTACCGGAGCGCGAACTGCAAAAGGTGAAGAATCAGAATGCCGCCGGGACCTTCAGAGACTTACGCAGTAATTATGGGTTGATGATGCAGTTGCTCATTCGCGAGGGTAATCGTGGGTGGGAACACATTAATACGGACCCAGCACTGTACGACGCGGTGACACCGGAAGACATCATGCGTGTCGCAAATACCTACTTTACGCCGGAGAGTCGTGCGGTGGCGATTTACTACCGGACAGAAGGCGAAGAGGCTGATGCGGACCCCTTGTTGGCAGGCTTAAGTGATGAGGAGCAGCAACAAGTTCGTCAGATGCGCACCATGATCAGTCAGATGGATGCGCAGCAACTGACGCAATTTCTTGGGCAAGCTGAACAGATGATGGGTCAGGCACCGCCTGATGCACGGGATGCCGCACAGGCGACGATTGCCGTGATTCAACAGCGGCTGGAAGAACTTGAAGGTGGCCAGTAATGAGTAATGGTGTGAGGACGCATGTAGTTGTGTTGTTTGTGGTCGGGGTTTTCGGAACCGGGTTGAGTCCATTGCAAGACCTTCAGGCTCAAACGATCCCGACCCACCCTCGTGAGTTGACGTTTGATGGCTTGACGTTTGATCCTCCTGAAGCTGCATCGCATCGGCATGAATTAAACAACGGTGTTGTGATGTACGTGGTGCCTGATCGCTCGCTTCCTCTGGTGAGCGTTTCTGTTCTTGTTCGGACTGGTGGCTACCTTGATCCGGCCGGAAAACCTGGAGTGGCTGCATTGACCGGGAGCCAGATGCGTGCCGGGGGCACCGAGCGTTTGGTACCTTCGGATTACGACGAAGAAGTTGCGTTTCTTGCCGCTGACATTGGTAGTGCGATTGGCGATACATCTGGTAGGGCGAGTGTGAATAGTTTGACGAAGGATTTGGATGCGTCACTCAATCTGCTGTTCGATATGATCCGGAAGCCTCGGTTCGATCAGGCGCGTCTTGATCTGGCAAAAAGTCAGGGCGTTCGGCAAATGGAGCAACGGAATGACAGTACCCAGAGTATTGAGATGCGAGAGTGGCGTCGCTTACTTCGGGGCGATGCTCATTTCACGACAGACCCAACCACGCGTGCCGGCCTTGAATCCATAACACGTGATGATCTGGTGGCTTTTCATCAGGAGTACTACCATCCCGGAAACTTTATTTTTTCGGTGTCAGGTGATGTCGAGGCGGATGTCATTGGTCCGAAGCTTGAAGCGTTAATGTCGGATTGGCCAGCGCGCACACCGGTGTCAACCCCTGTTCCGGCACCAAACCATGAACTCGATCCAGGTGTTTACCTGGTTGATAAACCTGATGTGAACCAAGGCCGCGTTGTGATTGGTCACCTTGGGGCCATGCGCGACAATCCAGATCGTTATGCGTTGATGGTGATGAACGACATTCTCGGTGGTGGCGGTTTTGCGGCGCGTCTCATGACACGGATACGGTCGGACGAGGGGCTTGCCTACAGTGCATACTCATCGTTTGGGTTGGGCACGTATTATCCAGGCGCGTTCCGCGTGAGTTATCAATCACGGAGTGAAACGGTTGTGCGCGCCGCTGCAATCGTTCTTGAAGAAATTGACAAGATGCGTGCAGGCGTCGTGTCGGAAGCAGAATTACGTACATCAAAGGCTTCTTTTGTCGATACGTTTAGTCGAAACTTCTCCAGCGCGTCGTCGACGGCTGGTCTATTTGCGAACGATGAGTACACGGGGCGAGACCCGTCTTATCTGACGACCTATCGTGATCGCATCAGTAGTGTGAGTGGTGATGATGTCTTACGGGTCGCTCGAGAGTATCTCGATCCTGAAGAATTGGTCATTCTGATCGTGGGTGACCGGGAGACAATTGAGGCCGGAGACCCTGACAACCCAGATTTTGCACTCGATGATTTGGTAGGTGGTGGGGTGAGCGAGATTCCGCTACCAGACCCATTCACAATGGAATACCCGTCGTTGCCGTGAAACGGCGCCTCGAGGCCCGCGTTTGGCCAACTACAAATTCAGGATTGGTGTATCCGGAATATCAGGATCGTCGACCTTCTACAGGAGTTTGTTTTTCTGGCGGTGGCACGCGATCGTATGCGGCCACTATTGGTCAGCTACGAGGACTTTCCGAAACAGGATTACTCGATCGAATCGGCTATGTGTCAGCGGTGTCAGGCGGTGCATGGGCGGCGACAGCCCATACGTACTATGCCGGCTCAGGGCAGACAAATGCTGAGATTCTTGGTGGGGTTGCTAAGCCGGAGGAACTCGATACGGCAACACTTTCTCGGTTGTCAGAGTCGGAACTCGGGACTGCCGCCACGCGTGATTTCCGCAAGACACTAATGTCATTGCACCAGTCGCAAGCGGTAGCGGCTGAGCGTATTTGGGTTCAGGCGGTCGGGGAAACATTTCTGTCTCCGTTTGGTTTGTTTGAGGCCGAACGCGGCCATGCGTTTACGCTTGATAGTGTTTCTGCAGAAGACATTCGCCGACGGAACCCTGCGATCGGGCCGTTGCATCAGGTGAGGAATGGTCGTGATGCCCCGTACCTCATCACACACGCGACGTTGAACTGGCCTTCAGATGGCGACAGTAGTGCATGGAAAGTTGGGTTTGAATACTCTCCACTCTATTGCGGTTCACCGGTGTTGCATCGATTGGAATCAAAAGGACAGTCTGTGTCTGTTGGCGGCGGCTTGGTGGAGAGTTGTGCGTTTGGCTGCGATCCGCCGCTTGGCCCAATCGACGCAGCCGGCCGTATAACCGTGGAACAGGAGGAACCGTTCACGCTGGCCGATGTTCTCGGAGCCACCAGTGCGTTTCGGACTGCTGACCGAGACAATCGTTTCTATCCACATGCTCAATGCTGGCCAGTGACCACGGCTGCGGTTCCGGTTGGGCGTTATCTATTCAGCGACGGCGGAGACTTGGAGAACTTTGGAATCATTCCCCTCCTGCGTCGCAAGGTACATTCGATTGTGGTGTTCGTGAATACGGTGTGGCCACTGTCACTTGCTGTTAACCCGGATGGTGGCTGGCCCGTTGACCCGACACCGGAGACGCGAGTCATGGACCCCTTCATTGCGCCATTATTTGGGGCGCCTAATCCGTCGTTTCCACACAATAGAGTCTTTCTGGAGAGCGAGTTTCCCGTGCTCCATCGAACGTTACAAGAGGCTAAACAAAACGGGGGAGTCGTGGCGACCACGATGACTCATCGGGTTCAAGAGAACAGCTGGTGGGGAGTATCAGGTGGGTGGGATGTCCAAGTATGTTGGGTGTATAACGATCGCGTTCCCGAATGGGAAGCCCAACTACCATTGGAGACGCGGCGATGTATTCAAGGCTGTCTCTCTGCTGCAGAGTCAGGCCCACTCGACAATTTCCCGCACTATCGAACGCAGGGGCAGAACCCTGGTGCGCTTATTCGATTAACGCCTACACAGGTCAATCTTCTTTCTCATCTTGGCTGTTGGACCGTAATAACACATGCCGATCGGATGAGGGACGTTCTGGGTAGCGCTTAGTCAGGTGTCGCTATGCTTTTATGGTGTTCTGGGAGGATTACTTTTTCTGTTCGAGTAAGTGATTCCGGGTAGAATGCGGTAACCTATCAACCGTATAGTGATGAACAACATGGTCAGGCAATCGATTCTATGCGACGCGATTGCTAATGAGTGAGGGGCACGGAACATCGTGACTGTCGTCAACCAAAGACAGCGTGTATCTTTGACGCGACTCAACCGACGCGTAACTCGCGGGACTGCTCGCTACCTGCTTTTCTTTGTGACGACTGTGTTGTTAATTAATGCTCTTGTTGGTGAACGAGGATTAATGGCGACGCTTATGGCCAATCGCCAGTATGCGACCTTGTCGAAGCGCATTGACGGGTTACGGTTGGAGAATGATGCGCTTCGAGATGAGGCGCGTCGCTTGCGGCACGAGCCATCAATTATTGAAGAGATCGCCCGCCGTGAGCTTGGTTTTATTCGCAACGGTGAGCGCGTATTTATCGTGTCATCCTCTTCCCGTAACTAACGCCGCCGGTTACGAAGACACTTGCCGCAAGACCGATGAGCCACCCGACGATGCCGTCGAGTGGATAGTGCATACCCAGATAGATCCGTGAGAACGTAATTGCTAGCGCTATAGGCCAGACAAAAGCAGTCGTAGCGGGGGCGAGCCGTGCAACCGCGTATGCTCCGGCTGCGGACGTGGCAGCGTGTCCAGAGGGGAAGGACGACGTCGATGGGGTGGCACTCATGCTCGCTACCGTTTGGTTGTGCTCATATGGTCGATCGCGGTCGATCAACGGTTTGAGGCCTACATCAACGATGCCGATTACGAAGGTAATGGCTAGTAGAACTCGCCACAATCCGCCGAAGTCATGATTTCGTATTGCGATGATGGTGGCCATGACCACCCAGACGCAACCTGCCGTTCCAGCCAGGCTGAACACCCACATGAGTCCAATCATCCACGTTGGATGCGGGAGTTGCTGAATCAAAAGGAACGCTGCTACATCAACGTCATGTAGTGCGGTAAACATGCGATGTCAGGTCTATGCTTGGGCTGTATCTTTCGTGGGCGCCTTGATGTCAGGTATAAGGCCGAGAGCTTTTCGTACTTGTCCTTCGATCTTTGCAGAGAGTTCTGGTTTATCTTTGAATAGTGTTTTGACGTTTTCACGTCCTTGCCCGAGTCGCTCTCCACCGTATGAGAACCACGCCCCGCTTTTCTCAATAATCTTGTGTTCCACGGCGATATCGAGCAGGTCGCCTTCATGAGAGATTCCCTCACCGTACATAATGTCGAATTCTGCGATGCGAAACGGTGGGGCGACCTTATTTTTGACAACTTTCACTCTCGTCCGTCCTCCGACCACGCGGTCAGCGTCTTTGATGGCACCGATACGACGGATGTCAATCCGGACAGAAGAGTAAAACTTCAATGCGCGGCCCCCGGTGGTTGTTTCCGGGTTACCGAACATGACGCCAATTTTTTCTCGAAGTTGGTTGATGAAGATTAAGCAGGTATTAGATTTTGCAACGACGCCTGTCAATTTACGCAATGCTTGAGACATGAGACGGGCTTGGAGGCCCATTTGTGAGTCACCCATTTCTCCTTCGATTTCCGCACGCGGTACAAGGGCGGCGACGGAGTCCACAACCACCACGTCGACCGCACCGGAACGAACAAGTGTTTCGACAATTTCGAGAGCCTGTTCACCGTGATCTGGTTGGGACACGAGAAGATTGTCAAGGTCAACGCCAAGTTTGGTGCTATAGACAGCGTCCAAGGCGTGCTCAGCGTCAACGAAGGCCGCATTACCTCCAGTTGCTTGAGCATTTGCGATGATCTGTAATGCCAAGGTAGTTTTTCCAGAGGCTTCAGGGCCATAGATTTCAGTGACGCGTCCGCGCGGCACGCCGCCAACACCCAGTGCGTAGTCGATACTGATCGAACCCGTTGGGATACTTTCGATCGCCGAGATAGAACCTTTCCCACCAAGTCTCATAATCGAGCCTTTGCCGAACTGTTTTTCAATTTGACCAACGGCCATTTCGATGGCCTTTGATCGTTCTTTTTCAAGACGTTCGGTATTGGGCATGGGGTTCTCCGTTTAGCCAGTAATACACAGGACTGCGTGCAACGGCACATTCTAGGCTTGTATCAAGCTGATGTCAAGCGAAAACAAGACACTTATTACGTATAAGTTATTTATTGGTATATAGTTATGAGAATAGGCACTTTCGCCTATCTGTAATACTGAAGCCAAAATTAAAGACATGGTACGCTAGTTCTAATGCACCGTGAGCCTTGTGTAGGATGGAGACGAACAGTCGTGCTTGTGACGGCGTTTGTTGGTTCATGGTTCGTGGTTCTTGATGGTCAGGTCTCGATACCACCACGAGTAGATCGTTCCATCCACGATTACGCAGGCGTTTTGGCACCAGCCGAGATTGCGACGATGGAACAGCAGCACCGCGCGCTGTTCGCGCAGACCGAGGTGTCGGTCGTTATCGTGACCATCGATACCCTGGACGGTGAAAATGCGTCGGATTTTGGGTTGCGGATTGCTGAGTCATGGCAACCGGGTACTCGAGCCACAGAACGAGGGATTGTCGTCGTGCTTGCGGTTGGCGATCGTGATGTTGCGATCCAAACAGGGTATGGAGCTGAGGGTTTTTTACCTGATGCCCGAGTTGGTGCGATTCTCGATGCCTCGACACCTGCTTTCTCGCAAAACGACTGGTCGGCTGGCACCATGTTGATCAGCCAATCGTTAGTTGGAACAGCGGCTGCCGAATTTGGTGTGTCTGTTGACGGTATGGTGCCCGTGCCACAACCAGTACGCGCAGTAGGCGGTCGCGAGACTCCTGGGAACGGTTTGCTTGGGTTACTCGGGATACTCGTCATGGGGTATTTGTTCTTTCGTCATCCCAGTTTATTTTTCTTACTCATGCTGTCAGGGATGGGACGTGGGATGGGCGGTGGTGGATTTCGCGGGGGTGGTTTTGGTGGTGGTGGTGGTTTTGGTGGCTTCGGTGGTGGTGGCTTCGGTGGTGGCGGTGCGAGTCGAGGTTTCTAGTGCCAGATTTACAGGTTAAGGATATAAATTACACATGGCGACTGATGTGAGTACGCATCCGGCGATAGGCAAACTTTTAAAGGGACTCGAAACGGCCGTTCCGGAAGATCTAGTGAGCGTTGTGCTTTACGGATCGGCTGCTCGCGGTGAGTACGAGAAAGCAAGCAGCGACCTTAATGTGTTGATCGTTGTTGAGGAGCTGACTCCAACGACACTCGAAGCTCTCAGTGCCCCCATTAAGAAATGGGTGCGTGGTGGCCAACCGGCGCCGCGCTTATTGTCTCCTTCGATTATTCGTGAATCCATCGATGTGTTCCCCATTGAATTTCTAGACCTACGAGCAGCCCATCAAGTGCTACACGGGAGCGACCCTTTAGAGAACCTTGACATTCATGTGCATTACCTGCGGATTCAATGCGAACGTGAATTGAGAGAGAAGATGATGCGTTTACGCGAGGCTTACCTCGAAGTACACGATAATGCCAAAAAACTGAACCGTCTGTTAACTGATTCGTACTCAACGTTTGTGGCCCTCTTTCGAGGTTGCTTACACTTACACGGCGACGCCGTTCCGGCGCATCACGATGAGGTGGTCGAGATGTTTACTTCTCTAGCTGAACTTGATCATTCTCCGTTCGATGAGGTGGCGCGTCTGAAGCATGGGCAGTCTGTGACGAAAAACCAGAATGAGTTGTTTACTCGTTACTACCAAGAGCTCACGAAAGCAGTGACAAGAGTGGATCGATTTGAACCAACACTTGGAGGTTTACACGAATGAAGAAAGGACTGATTGCACTTGGTGTCGTCCTGTTACTTGTGTTCATGGTCGCCGGTTCACTGACCGGGCGATATAACGGATTCGTAACCTCGAATGAGCAAATCGATGGGGCGTGGGCTCAGGTCGAGAACGTGTTACAGCGTCGTGGCGACTTGATTCCAAATCTTGTGTCGACGGTGCAGGGGTTTGCCGAGCAGGAAAGAGAGATTTTCATTGAGGTGGCGAATGCGCGCAGTCGATTGGCTGGAGCAGCGTCGCCAGGGGAGGCAGCTGCCGCGAATGCTGGCTTGACTGGGTCGCTAGGTCGACTCTTGGCGATCTCTGAGAATTACCCCCAGCTTCGGTCAAATGAAAATTTCATCCGGCTGCAAGATGAACTTGCCGGTTCTGAGAATCGCATCGCGGTTGAGCGGCGTCGTTATAACGATGCTGTACGTGTCTTCAACACTAATGTTCGGCAGTTTCCAAATAATTTAATGGCAGGAACATTCGGGTTTAACAGTCGAGAATATTTTGAAGCCGATGAGGCAGCGCAAGAATTACCCACCGTTCAGTTTTAGTCTCGAAACATGTAATTGATCACAGTGCGTGGCAGGGAGAGCCTGTATTTCTGTCGTGCAGCCTGATACGGTTGAGCCGTGAAAACCCATCCAATCGTTGTGTTGTCGGCCGTTCTGCTGCTGGCCGGAGTAGTTGGGTTTGCGCAGGATGAGGAGGCGCAGCCGCTTCGTCTAGAAGTCGAGCCATCTTCGGCGACTTTAGCGGTTGGTGAGACGCTGACGCTGTCGGCAATCGTCCGTGATGTCGACGGGGATATCGTTGATGATGCCCGCGTTGTGTTTTACTCCCGGGCCAGGCGTAGTATTGGAGTGACGAGAGCGGGCAAGGTTGAAGCCTACCAGCCCGGTTCATTTACGTTGGTCGCCCTCGTACCTTCTGTTCCCGGTAATACGAGTGGACGCGGCATCCCAGAATCCAGAGTGCGTGTGGAAGTGCCCGTTACGGTGCCGCTTCCGCCGATTGAAACTGTGACATTCGCAACACTTCCGGCCAAGTTTTATGTCGGTACTTCCCCGCGCATCGACGTCGTCGTAACTGATACGACGGATACGATTCGTGATGATATTTCGGTGCAGTACTCAACGAGTGATCCAGCGATTGCG